>JBQGDK010000183.1:0-2527 GCA_052039025.1 Actinomycetota bacterium | reverse complement strand
GCGGAGGTCGCCTCGGAGCACACGTTCCCCGACGGTGAGGTGATCGCCGAACAGGGCGAGCCCGGGGAGGACATGCACGTCGTGGTGTCGGGGGAGATCCGCGTCATGGTGGGCAGAGACGGCGGCCCCACGGTCGAGGTGGCCCGCCGCGCGCGCGGTGAGTACGTGGGGGAGATGGCGATCCTCGGGGGCGAGTCGCGGATGGCCTCGCTGGTGTGCGCCGGCCCCGTCCGCACCCTGAGCCTCGACAGGCGGAGCTTCCAGCGGATCCTCCGCGAACGCCCGGACGTGAGCCTCGCCGTCATGCGGGTCCTGAGCGAGCGGCTCCGGGAGGCCCACGGCCGCGAGGCCTGACTACACGTTCGGCACGATCCGCAGCGTCGGGCCGCGGCTCCGGCTCGCAGTGGGGGCACGCCTCGGGGTCGGCCCGGCACCCCCGGTCCTGGAAGAAGTCGACCCCGCCCTGCGGTCCCCACCGGCCCGACACCGACAGGAGCTCGCCGGTGGCCGCGGCCGCGGCCGTACACCAGGCCTCGTCGTGGCACGATCGGAACGCGTCGACGCCGGGAGCGCCCGACGAGAGGAACGGACCGTACTCCTCGAACCGGCCGCCCATGCGCTGGAGCTCGACCTGGAGCCGCTGCATCGACGTGAGGTACCGGGTGAACCGGTGGTTCTCCCAGTGGACGTCATGGAACGTCTCGACGATCGTCTGGCCGGCCCTGGTGCCCTTCCGGATCAGGTTGTCGATCGCCTCCCGCCCCATCGAGACGTTCAGCCCGCCCTCGCCGGGGCCCAGCCGGATCTGACAGATGCGGTCGCGGAACCCGGGAACCTCGGCCTGCATCGAGTCGCGCCAGTTCTGCATCACGTCGGCGATCTGCCGGAGGAACCCAACGAGCCCGGTCACGCCTCGCCACCGGGGCGCCCGCTGCTCCGCGGGCCGACGGGGCATCGACACCTCGTCGACGCCGGTGGCCACGGCCCCTGGGGCCCAAATCGAGGCCGAACGTCGGGTGCCCGGGGAGGAACGCGTCGAAGAAGTGGATCGGGAAGTTGCTGGAGATGCCCCCGTCGCTGAACCACGTCTCCAGGAGTCCGCCCCCCATGGCGTCGTACGACCACAGCCGGACCGCGCTGATCAGCACCGGGAAGGACAGGCTGAGTCGGGCCCCCAGGACCACTGGGAGATCGTCCGAGGGCAGGAACCGGAACGCCCCGGGGTCGAGGTCGGTGGCGTGCTCGAGCCAATCCGGGGCCTCAGCTCCCTCCCACATCCACCGGACCACGCCGTTCGGGATGACCGGCTCGAGGTCCTCGCGGCGGAACAGATACGTCCGCGACTCGGTCGGCAGGATCACGGGGCGGCCGTGGGACAGATCGGTGGCCACCAGCCGGAGGTCGATCGGGTGGGGCTCGGCCGCGGCCAGATCCCGGAACGTCAGCGGCGGGTCGTCGGTGGTCCGCCCCGCGCAGGCCTGGATCCGCTCGTGCAGCCAGTCGGACAGCGCCGGGTCGCTCGAGCCCGGCTCGGGGCCGCCGGCGCACAGGCCGAAGCCGTTCGCCTCGAGGCCGCGGCGTAGCCGCAGGGCCAACACGACCAGGCCGACGGCCCCGGCGGCCCCGGCGGCCACGGCCGCGAGGATCACCACCGCGCCGATGCCGATCGCCAGCCACGGGAGGTCGGTGGACGCCACCGCGACGATGAGGAGTGCGACCACGAGCGCGAGGGACAGGGCCAGCCACCACGCCGCCCCGATCCCCCGTCCGAGGAGCGCGGCGACCCGACGGAGCGGTGAGGCTTCGGCCAGACGGAGCGCCAGGTCGAACGCCGGTCGCGTGGCCGCCGACGGCTGGAACAGCCCCCGGAGGAACCCCGGCGCGCGCAGCTCCTCGGTGATGCGGTCGAGCTGGCCGTGGCCGCCCCGACCGAGCCGGGCTCCGAGCTCCGCGGCCGCGGTGAACACGGCCGCGATGGCCCCGGCCGAAGCCCCGCCGATGTTCCGGAACTCGTATCGGTCGGCCAGCACCCGGACCGCGCTCGGGTAGACCACGCCGCTGGTGATCCCGCCCTTCATGACGAGGTCACAGGGCTTCCGTCCGCCGTTCGATGCCATGGCCGCCTCCTCGCTCGAGCCCGACTATGCGGCGGCGGCACCGAATCGGCAATCGGACGAAAGAGGGAGGGCCCGCCGCATGGGTGGTGGCGGCGGACCCTCCCCGGCCTGAGACCGAGGGCTGCCCCTCCGTGGGCTCGGTCCCGTTGGCCGCCTCCGATCCCGGCTCCCCGGGACGCGAAGTCGGGCTCGACGGTACCACAAAGCGCTTTGCCGAGCCAGGTCCGATTCGTTCCAAAACAACCGGATCAGTCCGACACCGCGTACACCCGCCAGTCGTCTCCGACGCCTCGGAGCGTGTGGGTCCCGCGGTCCTCGAGGACGAGGTCGGACCCGGCCACGAGATCGCGGACCGTGCGGGAGACCAGCACCTCGCCCGGCTCCGCGACCTCCATGATCCGCGCGGCCGT
>JBQGDK010000182.1:0-5227 GCA_052039025.1 Actinomycetota bacterium | reverse complement strand
GGCGACCCGGCTGTGAGCCGGCCCGCCGCCGTGTGGGGGGTCATCGGCATCACCGTCGCGTGGAACGCGTGGTTCACGTTCTCACCGGATCGCGAGCGGCTTCCCGTCCTGTGGGCCGATCTGGCGTTGTCGCTGGCCCTGATCCTGATCCCGGCCGTGGTGACCGAACGAGCACAGATCGGGGCGAGCCCGAGCTTCCCCACGTTCTACAAGTGGAGCGCTCCGATGGCATGGGGTGCCAGCCGGGGCCTGTGGGCGGGGATCGGTGCGGGCGCCGTGTCGGGCCTCGCGTACGTCCTCACCCGGCCCCTCAACGGAGTGGCCCTGTCGGACCTCACGGCCGGCCAGAGCCAGGACATGACGACGACGGTGATCATCCTGGTGGCGGTGGGAGCCACGGTGGGGGCCGTGACCAGGATGCAGGAGCGCTCCTCGAGGCAGCTCCGGGCGGCGTTGGATCAGGCCCTGTTCGAGCGGGAACGGGCCGCCCGCCTTCAGGAGAGAGAGAAGCTGGCTCGGCAGATCCACGATTCGGTCCTCCAGGCGCTGGCGCTCGTTCACAAGCGCGGCCGAGAGCTGGCCAGGATGGAACGGATCCCCCAGGAGGAGGTCGCCAGGCTCGCGGAGCTGGCCGGGTCGCAGGAAGAGGCCCTTCGATCGGTCTTCCTTCGACGGCCCGGTGTGGAGCCGAGCGGGGCCGCCTCGCTGCGGGCCGGCCTGGAGGGGCTGGCCAGGGTGGTTCCGGACGTTGCGGTCACGGTGAGCACGGTCGGTCCGGTGTGGATGCCGGCGCCCGCCGTCGACGAGGTGCTCGCGGCGGCTCGTCAGGCTCTGGAGAACGTGGCTCGGCACGCGGCGGCCTCGAAGGCCTCGGTGTTTGCCGAGGAGGACGATGGGATGGTGGTAGTGGCCATCAGGGATGACGGCCGGGGGTTCTCCTACGACGAGGAGGCGTTCCGGGCATCGGGGAAGTTCGGCATCCTCGGAAGCATCAAGGGTCGGATCGAGGACCTGGGGGGGACCGTGAGTGTGGACACCGGTCCGGGGAGGGGGACCCGGATCGAGTTCCGGATCCCGGTGGTGGGACCGTGACCGAGCAGGACCCTCGCTCCGAGAGCCGGATCCGGGTCATGGTCGTCGACGACCATCCGGTGTGGCGGGACGGGATCCGGGCCGACCTCGAGTCCTCCGGCGTGGCGGAGGTCGTGGCCGAGGCCTCCGACGGCGGTGAGGCGATCGATCGGGCCCGGGAGGCCATGCCCGAGCTGATCCTCATGGACCTTCAGCTCCCCACGGTCAGCGGCGTCGACGCCATCCGTCGGATCGTGGAGGACACCCCTCACGTCAGGGTGCTGGTCCTGTCGGCCTCCGGCGAGGAAGAGGACGTGCTCGAGGCGGTCAAGGCGGGGGCTCACGGGTACGTCCTGAAGAGCACGGAGTCGGATGAGCTCATGGAGGCGGTGCGCCGGGTCCACCGGGGGGAACCGGTCTTCACCCCGTCGCTGGCCGGCCTGGTCCTCAACGAGCTTCGCAACCCTCGCGACCGGGATCCCGCCGAGCCCTCACTCTCGCCGAGGGAGAACGAGGTGCTCCGCCTGGTGGCCCAGGGCTATACGTACCGACAGATCGCGGAGCAGCTCTTCCTCAGTGTCAAGACGGTCCAGAACCACGTCCAGAACATCCTGGCCAAGCTGCACCTGCACCAGCGCTACGAGCTGATGCGATACGCCATCCATCGGGGGCTCGACCGCACCCCCGAGGAATAGCCGGCGCCGACCCGTTGCCGGTCGTACCCAGCACCGGATGAGGCGTGAGCTCCTCCAGATGAGTCGATCTCCGTCTGTTCACGGCCCTCTCAGCCGCCGACCATGGGGACCGAGGAGGTGGCGTGATGCGAGCAGGACGGAATGGTCACCGGCGGAGGGGAGCGAGGGTGGTCCTCCGGGTGACGGCCTGGGCCGTGAAGCTCACGGTCATCACCTCCGTGCTGATCGGCATGAGCGCGTGGTACGCCTCGGGTCAGATCCTGGAGCCGAGGGTCATCCCTCCCCACACCGTCTCGGTGCTCCGGCTCGAGGAAGGCCGGATCACGCTCGAGCGCACCGACAGGACCCAGAGCCCCGGGCTGTTCGGCATCTGGTGGGATGGAGGCTACGGGCATGTCTCCACGATCCTCCGGATGGACCAGGGCAAGGTCGTCCGGACGTTCAGGATCGTGGAGGGCGAGCTCGGCGCCGGCCAGACGGTCGCGTGGGACCCTTGGGCCTTCCCTGGCGACCCGTTCCGGGCCCACGGGTTGGCCTACCTCGACGTGGCGATCCCCTCGGAGATCGGTGACTTCCCGGCCTGGTACGTGCCCGGGGAGCGTCGGACCTGGGTCCTCTTCGTCCACGGTCGGGACGCCACCAGGCGGGAGTCCCTGAGGATGCTCCCGGTCGTGACCGAGATGGGCTTCCCCAGCCTGGTCATCACGTACCGGAACGACCCTGGGCTCCCCTCCAGCGCCGACGGGCAGTACGGGCTGGGCCGGACCGAATGGAGGGACCTGGACGCCGCGGCGACCTACGCGATGGAGCACGGGGCCAGGGACCTCGTCCTGGTCGGCTACAGCATGGGCGGGGCCATCGTCTCCCAGTTCATGCACCGGTCCGACCGTGCGGCGCTGGTCCGCGGCCTGATCCTGGACTCGCCCCTGCTCGACTGGGGGAGCACCGTGACCCACTTCGGACGGGAGCACCGAATCCCCCGGGTCGTCACCGCGGTGGCGAAGAACATGTTCTCGCTCCGGTATGAGGCCGACTGGAGCACCCTGGACGAGGTGGCCCGGGCCGGTGAGCTCTCCGTGCCGACGCTGATCTTCCACGGCACCGAGGACCCCATGGTTCCGATCGGGCCCAGCGAGAGGCTGGCCCGGGCGCGGCCGGATCTGGTGGTCCTCAAGTCGGTCGGCGGTGCGGCTCACGTGGAGTCCTGGAACGCCGACCCGGGGGCCTACGAGACGGCCGTCCAGCGCTTCCTCACCCGGTTCCCTCGCTAACACCCCGCCGGGCATCGATCCCGACCTGTCGCTGAGGGCCCTGGGTTCGAGTGAAAGCGACCTTCCACATTCACCCAGATGGATTCGGGGACGTTGGAGGGCCCCGATGAGTCGAATCACGTCTGTTCGGGCCGCTCCGTTCCGAGCACCCTGGAGCTATGGAACGGATGCGACCTCGGGACGCGGGAAGAGCCGGCGCTCTGCTCCTCACCCTGGGTGCTGGGGCAGGCGTGTGGATGGCCATCGCGGCGGTGAGTCCCTACCTGCACCCGTGGAGCGACCCGATGTTCTGGCCGGCCATGCTGGCGGTGTCCTTCTTCATCGGTTCCGTCGCGGACCTGAGGCCGTACACGATCGGATCCCTGCTGGTGGCGGCGGGTCCTCTTTCCACCGCCGCGAGTGTGGTTGTGGTCATGGGTGACCCATCGCTGATCCCTGTGGCGCTCTTCACGGTTGTCCTTTTCGCGATGGCGCTTTCCCTGTCCGCCTTCGCCGGCCGATCCGTTCGCCGACGTGTTGGTGGGCTGGTTCGGCGGCGGCCCTGGCGTGAGCGGCCGCTCCCGGTCAACTGATCGGTCGACCCCGACCGGTCCGTCTTGGAGAAGCGACGACGGGTGTGGACCTGGTCTCCGAGCTCAGACGAGCCTGCCGGCGGCGAAGGCCAGGGCGGCCGAGGCCAGGACCATGCTCGAGGTCCACATGACGATCCTTCGAGCCGACTGCTCGATGTTCGCGGTCAGTTCGCTTCGGAGTGAGGCGATATGGCTCCGGAGTTCCTCCTTGGTCGCCAGGAGGTCATCCCGGGTCGCCAAAGAGGAGAACCCGGAAGGAGGGAGATGGTCCATCAACGTCCCCGCCTCCTCGGGGCCGAGGACCGCTTCGAGCTTCCGGTACAGAAGGTGTCTGGCGCGCTCATCCACCGGCATTGTCTCCCCCTTCGAAAACGACGACAAGCGAGGGTGACCGACCAATGGTCCCGGCCACCACCGACATCAGCACCGCCGGTCACAATGGAGCGGTGCGGGTGGCCCTGACCTTCGACGCGGAGCACCCGGACCGACCGTCGGGACCGGGCCGTGTGACCGATGGGATCCTGGACCTCCTGGGCAACGAGGGCGTCCGGGCCACGTTCTTCCTCCAGGGCCGATGGGCCGAAGCGTTCCCTGAGACCGCCCGCCGGACCGCTGAGGATGGTCACCTGGTGGGAAGTCACTCCCACTTCCACGCCCGCATGCCGCTCCTCACCGACGAGGGGCTCCGAGCCGACATCGTCCAGGCCGACCGAGCCATCCGGGCGGCAGCAGGCGTGTCGCCGAGACCATGGTTCCGGTGTCCGTGGGGTCACGGCGCCCGGGATCCGAGGGTGGTGATGGCCCTCCGCCGCCAGCGGTACACCCACGTGGGCTGGGACGTGGTGGCCGAGGACTGGGAGCCGGACCGGACGGCAGAGGACGTGGCACGAGACGTCCTGGCCGGGGTGGCCGCTGCCGGCGACGGCGCGGTGATCCTCCTGCACACGTGGCCGGCGAGGACGCTGGAGGCCCTGCCGGCGATCCTCGATGGGCTCAGGGCATCCGGAGCACAGCCGGTGACCGTGGATGCCCTCGCGGACCGCGACCTCGGGGCCACCGCCAACCCCCAGACGGTGGCCGAGAACCCAGGACACGGCGGGCGGTAAGGACGCGATGAGGGCGATCCTGCAGCAGGGATACGGAGCGCCGGACGCCGTCCTCCGGGTGGCGGAGGTCGACCGGCCGAAGCCGGACGACGACGGTGTCCTGGTGCGGGTTCGCGCCGCCTCGGTCAACGCCCTCGACTGGCGGCGGGTGCGGGGCTCGCCGTCCGTCCTCCGGCTGGGTGGGGGCCTCCGGACGCCGAAGGAGCCCCGGCTCGGCGTCGACGCGGCCGGCGTGGTCGTAGAGGTCGGCCCGAACGTGGCGGACCTCCGGCCCGGAGACGAGGTGTTCGGCGTGGGCACGGGTGCCTTCGCCGAGTTCACCACCGGCCCGTACTTCGTCCCCAAGCCCGCGAACATCACGTTCGAGCAGGCCGCGGCCCTCCCGGTGGCGGGGCTGACGGCGCTCCAGGGGCTCCGCGACAAGGGGAAGGTCCGGCCGGGCCAGCGAGTGCTCGTCCACGGCGCGGGCGGCGGCGTGGGGACGTTCACGGTCATGGTGGCCAGGGCCCTCG
>JBQGDK010000181.1:0-2240 GCA_052039025.1 Actinomycetota bacterium | reverse complement strand
TAACTGCGTATAAGGAATCCGAAAACAAGGGAGGCGTATCGATGCCGCGACCCGTGGGAATCGACCTGGGGACCACGAACTCGGTGGTCGCCGTGCTGGAGGCCGGCGAGCCGCAGGTGATCCCCAACGCCGAGGGGTCCCGCACGACCCCGTCGGTGGTGGGGTTCTCGAAGACCGGCGAGATCCTCGTCGGCGAGCTGGCCAAGCGCCAGGCGATCTCCAACCCCGACCGGACGATCCGCTCCATCAAGCGAGAGATGGGGACGTCGTGGACCCAGGAGATCGACGGCAAGGCGTGGACGCCGCAGGAGATGTCAGCCCAGATCCTCACGAAGCTCAAGCGGGACGCCGAGGCGTACCTCGGTGACACCGTGACCCAGGCTGTGATCACGGTCCCGGCGTACTTCGACGACGCCCAGCGCCAGGCCACCAAGGAGGCCGGCCAGATCGCGGGCCTCGAGGTGCTGCGAATCATCAACGAGCCCACGGCCGCCTCGCTGGCCTACGGCCTCGACAAGCAGGGCTCGGACCAGACCATCCTCGTGTTCGACCTCGGCGGCGGGACCTTCGACGTCTCCCTGCTCGAGATCGGCGAGGGCGTGTTCGAGGTCAAGGCCACCGCCGGGAACACGAAGCTCGGCGGCGACGACTGGGACCAGCGGATCATCGACTGGATCGTCAAGGAGTTCCAGAACGCCCACGGCGTCGATCTGTCGAAGGACCGGATCGCCATGCAGCGGCTCAAGGACGCCGCCGAAAAGGCCAAGATCGAGCTCTCTCAGGTCTCGCAGACCTCGGTCAACCTGCCCTTCATCACGGAGGGCCCGCTCCACCTCGACATGTCGCTGTCCCGGTCCGAGTTCGAGCGGATGACGGAGGACCTCGTCACCCAGCTCGAGGGCCCGTTCAACCAGGCCGTGAAGGACTGGGGCAAGGACGTGTCGACGATCGACCACATCATCCTGGTCGGCGGGGCCACCCGGATGCCGATGGTCCAGGAGCTGGTGAAGAAGCTCACCGGCGGCAAGGAGCCCCACAAGGGCGTCAACCCGGACGAGGTCGTGGCGGTCGGCGCGGCCATCCAGGCCGGTGTGCTGAAGGGCGAGGTGAAGGACGTCCTCCTGCTCGATGTGACTCCGCTGTCCCTGGGGATCGAGACGAAAGGCGGCATCTTCACTCGGCTGATCGAGCGCAACACCACGATCCCGACGAAGAAGTCCGAGGTGTTCACCACCGCGGACGACGGGCAGACGCAGGTCGAGGTCCACGTCCTCCAGGGCGAGGCCGAGACCGTGTACTCGCCGGGGGCTCGGAGCCTGGGCCGGTTCCAGCTGACCGGGATCCCGCCGGCGCCCCGAGGCATGCCCCAGATCGAGGTGACGTTCGACATCGACGCGAACGGCATCGTGAACGTCTCGGCGAAGGACACGGCCACGGGCAAGGAGCAGGCCATGACGATCACCGGCGGCACCGCCCTGGCCAAGGACGAGATCGACCGGATGATGAAGGAGGCGGAGAAGTTCGCGGATGAGGACCGGAAGCGTCGGGAGGCCGCGGAGGTCCGCAACAACGCGGACAACCTCGCCTATCAGGCGGAGAAGAACCTGGCCGAGCTGGGGGACAAGGTCCCGGCTGAGGACAAGGCCCAGGTCGAGAAGGATATCGAGGCGGTGAAGGAGGCCCTCAAGGGCGACGACACCGACCGGATCAAGAGCGCCACCGACACCCTGATGGAGTCCTTCCAGCGGGTCGGGCAGGCTGTGTACCAGCAGGCCCAGGCGCAGGGTGATCAGTCGGCCGCGGCCGGCGGCGAGTCGACGCCGCCGGGCGGTGAGGACGTCGTCGAGGGCGAGGTTGTCGACGAAGGAGGTGCATCGTAGATGGCGATGAGCAGGTGGGATCCATTCCGGGAGCTTTCCTCGATCCAGAACGAGCTCAATCGGCTGTTCGGCCGGACATTCGGGAGCGAGGCCGGTGAGGAGGTGCGGGCCGCCTGGATGCCCGCGGTCGACGTTGCGGAGACGCAGGACCGGTTCGTGATCACGGCCGAGCTGCCCGGGCTTCGGGCGGAGCATGTCGACATCTCGGTGGAGAACTCAGTCCTCCGCATCCAGGGGGAGCGGCGGTTCTACGACGAGCGGAAGGAGGACGACTTCCACCGGATCGAGCGCCGGTTCGGTTCCTTCTCCCGGAGCATCACGCTGCCCACGACCGCGGATCCCGAGAACATCCAGGCGTCC
>JBQGDK010000180.1:0-21629 GCA_052039025.1 Actinomycetota bacterium | reverse complement strand
GGTGTAGTTCCCACGAGGGTTGTTGACAGGCGAGAGCCTCCTGTCACGGTTTGGGGCTGAGGAAGCAGTCCCGACCGAAAGGAGGCTCTCGTGGCCCATCGTAGGGCGAAGTTGACGCCGCAGGGGCGTCTTCTGCTCGTCAATCGGGTCCTCGAGCTCGGCTGGGCGCCGGCCCATGCCGCCGAGGCCGCCGGCGTGTCCCGAGCCACCGTCTACAAGTGGCTCCGCCGCTACCGGGAGGAAGGAAGGGCCGGCCTGGAGGATCGTCCCTCCAGGGCACGCCGGTGTCCCCACGCCCTCCCCCCCTCCCAGGTCCGCCGGGTCCTGGCCGCCCGCCGGCGTCTCAAGCAGGGGCCCCACCGGCTGGCCCCCCACCTCGGCATGGCCCGTTCGACGGTGTACGGGGTGCTCCGCCGACACGGCCTGTCCAGGCTCCACCACACCGACCGGCCCACCGGGACCCCGATCCGCTACGAGAAGGACCGGCCGGGAGAGCTGGTGCATGTGGACGTGAAGAAGCTGGGGAGGATCCCGCCGGGAGGCGGCCACCGGATGCTGGGCCGGTCCACACAGACCAGGGTGGCCAAGGGCAGCCGCCGCCTGGGGTACGACTACCTCCACGCCGCCGTCGACGACCACTCCAGGGTGGCCTACGTCGAGCCCCTCACCGACGAGCGCGGTGAGACCTGCGCCGGGTTCATGGAGCGGGCCATCTGCTTCTTCGCCTCCTGCGGGGTCCGGGTGGAGGCGGTGATGACCGACGAGGCCAAGAACTACACGGTCTCCCGGGCCTTCGCCGCCGTCCTGGGGGCCCGCGGTATCCGCCACCAGACCACCGGCCCCTACCGCCCACGGATCAACGGCAAGGTCGAGCGGTTCCTGCGGACGCTCCTCGAGGAGTGGGCCTACGTCCGGTTGTACAGCTCGAACGGCGCCAGGCTTCGAGCCCTCCGGCCGTGGGTCCACCGCTACAATCTCCGTCGTCCCCACACCGCGATCGGAGGCCAGCCGCCGGCCTCCCGGCTGTAACAACGGTGGTGGGAACTACAGCTAGGACGAGGCCGCGGATCCCCAACGCCGGGCGACGTAGCGCTCCCGCTCGCGCTCGTCCCGGATCGCCCGGGTCCCGTTGTTGAGCCGAACGAAGAAGACCTTGCTCTTCGAGAACTGCCCGTGATCGTCCACGGTGATGAAGTCCGCCTCGACCGGGTGGCCGGACGGCTCGACATGGACCCGGCACAGGTCGTGGCCGTCCACCCGGTGGATCGTGGTCGTCACGTTCGTGGCCGCCGCGAGGCCGACGGCGTTCTCGATCAGCTGGAGGAGGAACATGTCGGTGTCGCCCTTCCCCTCTTTCCGGAGCGTGGCGTAGTCCGACTCGAGGCCGACCACCGCTCCCCCATCGTCGACCCCGATAACCAGCGTCCCCCCGAACTTCGAATTGAGGAAGGACGCCACGGTCTTGATCGTGGCCGCCTCGACCAGCTTGCTCTTCCGCTCCTCTTCCCGGTCCCACCGCAGCGATGACTTGAACTCGAGGTGCCCCTCCTGCCGGCAAGCAACTCGCGGATCGGGCACGTCCGGTAGGCCACGTCTGTGTCACACCCCCCTGCTAGCATCCGAACGTATGTTCGAGAAGCAGGGCCCGTGAGCGAGCTGCTGTCCGCGATCGAGGGGCTGCGGCTGGAGACGCTGGCCGAGCTGCCGGATGCCCGGCTCGAGGAGGATTTCGCCTTGCTCCAGCGGGCCTCGGAGCTGATCGACGCCGAGCGGCTGCGGCGGCTGGCGGAGGTCGACCGTCGGGCCCCGTACCGGCGCGACGGGCACCTGTCGACCGCGGCGTGGCTGGCCTCCACCTGCAAGATGGCCTGGGGGACGGCTCGGAACGAGGTCCGCATGGCCCGAGCCCTCGAGGACATGCCGGTGACCCGACGAGCCCTGGAGGACGGCGACCTGTCGATGTCGGCGGCTCGGGTGCTGGCGGAGGCCAGGGATACCGATCGGGAGGGGTTCCACCGGAGCGAGGCCACGCTGGTGGAGGCCGCCCGGATCCACTCGATGCAGGATGTGCGGCGGGTGGCCGCGTACTGGCGCCAGGCCGCGGAACGGGAGGCCGCGCTGGGCGGCGAGGAGAAGCTCAGGGAGCGGCGGCGGCTCCACGCCTCGGTGACGTTCATGGGGATGGTCCGGGTCGACGGCGACCTTGACCCCGAGACGGGCGAGACGTTGCTCACGGCGCTCCGGGCGGTGTTGGACGCGGAGTCGAGAACCGGCGGGGCCGACGGCCGAACCCCGGCGCAGCGACGGGCGGATGCCCTGGGCGAGGTGTGCCGGCAGTGGCTGGACCTCGGCGACCGGCCGACCGTGGCCGGGGAGCGTCCGCACGTCACGGTGACGGTGGGGACAGATGCCCTGGCCGGGGAGGACGGCGCCGGTAGCGCCGCCTCGAGCCTCAGCGAGCTCGATCACGCTGGGCCGGTGGACCCGTCCCTGGCCCGGCGGATCGCCTGCGACGGCTCGGTCCGCCGCGTGATGCTGGCCGGGAGGTCCGAGCCCCTCGACGTGGGACGGCGGACCCCGGTGGTCTCCCCCGCCCTGCGGCGGGCCACGATCGTCCGGGACCGGGGGTGCCGGTTCCCCGGGTGCGATCGCCCGCACGCCTGGTGCGACGCGCACCACGTGGTGCACTGGGCCGACGGCGGGCCCACGGCGCTGTCGAACCTGGTGCTGCTGTGCCGACGGCACCACCGGATGATCCACGAGCGGTGCGGGTTCAGCCTCGGGCTCGAGGATGGCAGGCCAGTGTTCCGGCGACCCGACGGGTCGGTGCTGGAGGGCCGGGCCCCGCCGTAGCGCCGCTCCAGTCAAGGTCCCCACCGACCAGGGCGAAGGACCCCTGGCTCGGACACCCCTCGCGGCCACAATGAGGGTGACGGTGAGGAGCGTCTGATGGCGGTTCGGATCGTCCGGAAGCCGGTCGCTCGGAGGTCGGGCCGGAGCCTGGTGTGAGTGTTCCTCGGTATCGGCCTGCTCGGTGGATTCTTCCTGGGGGCGGTACTGGGGGGGTGGGCCGGGGACAGCGTATCGAGGCTGCCGTCACTTCCATCTCGGCCTTCGTCGTCTCGATCGGGCTGCTCCGCCTACCCGTCGGCCCCATCGGGCTCCCCACCCGGATCGCCGTGTTCGTGTCGGGCTGGGTAGGCGCCTTCCTCATCGGGTTCGGGGCCCGCGAGGGCGCCGACCTGCGCTACATGGCCCAGATCCGGGCCTGGCTCTCAACCCTGGAGGCGAAAGCCGGGATCGCCCTGGTCCTTCTTGGGCTGATCCTGGCCGTGACGCTCTCGTGGCATCGAACGGCCGATCGGCCGGAAGGGAGGCAGTGAGATGTCCCAGACCATGAAGGAGGGAACGGCCCAAGAGGTCGCCGCGTCGACCTTCGAGAAGGTGGCGCTGGTCGATCGCAACGGCCAGCCGAAGGACACGGGCACGCTGTCCGCGTATCCGGATCGGCTCGAGTTCGACGGGAAGGCCTTCCAGGTGACGATCCCGAACTCGGGGCGTCACGTTCAAGGCGGGTACCCCGATCGAGGTCACCCACGGGACCGGGGAGGAGCTGTCGACGACCCACTTCACGGTGCTGGCGGTGGGGCTCCCCCGGAAGTGCAGCGGCTGAGGGAGGAGTTCTACGAGGCCCTCAAGGGCGTCTACGGTGAGACGCATCTGACCGGAACCGATCAGGAGCGGATGACCGCCGTCGAGGAAACGGTGCGTGAGGCCAAGCTGCGTAGCGCTCGCCGCTCGATCTGGATCGGGGTGGCGCTGTTCGTCGGGGGCCTGATGCTGACGATCATCACGTACGGCATGGCCAGCGACAGTGGCGGCGGCACGTACCTCATCGCGTACGGGCCCATGCTCGTGGGGGTCGTGACGCTGATCACCGGCCTCGTCGGCGCGGCCAAGTACCGGAAGACTGCGGCGTAAGGGCGGCGAAGACGTCGAGGGCGAGCCGGATCCCGGCTAGCCGATCGCGCCTTCCATCTGGAGCTCGATCAGGCGGTTCAGCTCGACCGCGTACTCCATGGGGAGCTCCCGGGTGATCGGCTCGATGAAGCCGTTCACCACCATGGCGGTGGCCTCGGCCTCGGAGAGGCCCCGGGACATCAGGTAGAACAGCTGATCCTCGCCGACGCGGGACACGGACGCCTCGTGGCCGAGCGAGGCGGTCTCCTCCTCCACCTCGACGTACGGGTAGGTGTCCGAGCGCGACTCCTCGTCGAGGATCAGCGCGTCGCACCGCACCGCCGACTTGGCGTGGTGGGCGTCCGGCTCCACCCGCACCAGCCCGCGGTACGCGGTCCGGCCGCCGCCCTTCGACACCGACTTCGAGGTGATCACCGACGAGGTGTGCGGAGCAGCGTGGATGGCCTTGCCGCCGGCGTCCTGGTACTGGCCCGGCCCGGCGAAGGCCACCGACAGCACCTCGCCGCGGGCACCCTCGCCGAGGAGGTAGATCGAGGGGTACTTCATCGTGACCTTCGACCCGATGTTCCCGTCGATCCACTCCATGACCGCGCCCTCGTAGGCGGCGGCCCGCTTCGTCACCAGGTTGTACACGTTCGGCGACCAGTTCTGGATCGTCGTGTAGCGGACCCGCGCGCCCGGCTTGGCGATGATCTCCACCACGGCCGAGTGCAGCGAGTCCGACGTGTAGATCGGCGCCGAGCACCCCTCGACGTAGTGCACGTACGCGCCCTCCTCGGCGATGATCAGCGTCCGCTCGAACTGCCCCATGTTCTTGGCGTTGATCCGGAAGTACGCCTGGAGCGGGATGTCGACGTGCACGCCGGCCGGCACGTAGATGAACGAGCCGCCGGACCACACCGCGGAGTTCAGCGCGGCGAACTTGTTGTCGTTCGGCGGGATGATCGTCCCGAAGTACTCCTTGACGAGGTCGGGGTGCTCTCGGAGCCCCGAGTCCATGTCGAGGAAGATCACCCCCTTCGACTCGAGGTCCTCCTTGATCTTGTGGTACACGACCTCGGACTCGTACTGCGCGGTGACCCCGCCAAGGAACTTCTTCTCGGCCTCGGGGATCCCGAGCTTGTCCCAGGTCTGCCGCATCTCCTCGGGCAGCTCGTCCCACGTGGCCGCCTGCCCCTCGGTCGGCCGGAGGTAGTAGTAGATGTCGTCGAAGTCGATGCCGGACAGGTCGGCGCCCCACCACGGCATCGGCCGGCCCTGGAAGTGCTTCAGGGCCTTCAGCCGGAACTTCCGCATCCAGGGCGGCTCCCCCTTGATCTCAGAGATCTCCTCGACGACCCGTTCGGTCAGACCCTTCTTGGGCCGGAACGTGAACGTCTCGGTGTCATGCCAGCCGAGGCGGTATCCGTGGTCGAGCTCCTTGAGGTCGGGCTTCGTGGCCATCTCGACTCCCAGTCTAGACGTGGTCCCGGGAAATATCTACCCAGGAAGTCGGATTCACCCTGGGAGAGAGTCCACCCCTCGGGCGGCCCCCTGGGGGCCCATCTCGAGCAGGGCGAACAGGGCCGGGGCGGGGTCGGTGGCCACCAGGAACCGCCCCCCCGGCACCTCCCGGGGAGGCACGAGGACCGTGCCGCCGAGGTCCGCGACCCGCCGGGCGGCCTCGTCCGCGTCGGCCACCACGAAGTACGGCATCCAGTTCGGCGGCGTCTCGGGCGGATCCTCGTCCATGGTCCGCATCCCCCCGATCAGCAGGTCGCCCATCGAGATCGACCAGTACCCCTCGGCCACCCGGGTGAACGTCCAGCCGAAGAGCTCGGTGTAGAACCTCTCCGCGGCCACGGGATCGCGGGTCGAGAGGTCGCTCCAGGTCCACGTTCCCGTCTCGTTGACGATCCCGGCCCCCGGAAACCCGGCCGCCTGCCACAGGGCCACCCGGGCTCCCCCGCCGTCCGTGATGATGGCCTCCCGGCCCGAGCCGGGGATGTCGTGAGCTTCGTGGGTCACCGCACCGCCGAGTTCGCCGACCCGAGCCAGCGCGGCGACCAGGTCGTCCACGGCGATGTGCGAGTCCCACCCGTGCGCGTCGCCCTGAGAGTGGTCGTGGAGCCCGGCGGCGTCCAGGCCGTCGACGCGTCCAACCAGATAGATGCCCGGGTCGGGGCTCTCCACCTGCTCGATCCGCCAGCCGAGGAGCTCCCCGTAGAACGCCTTCGCGGCATCCAGGTCGCGAGCGCCCAGGTCCACCCAGCAGAACGTCCCCTCGGGATACCGCCGGACCTCCCCCATCTACCCGGGGACGGCCACGCCGACCAGCCGACCGATCAGCGAGGCGGCTCCCACGCCGACGGTGGCCATGGCCACGAGCTCGAGACCGGCCATCAGCGGCCGCTCCCCCGTGTACCGGCTCCGGATCCCCCCGGCCACGAGCAGCGCCGCGGCGGTCAACAGGAACGAGGCCACGAGGGCCACGAGCCCCTCGGCGAACAGGAACGGCACCACGGGCACGGTCCCCCCGGCGAGGAACGCCACGAACACGACGGCCGCGGCGCCGAGGGGACGACCGAACTGGGCGGACAGCCCGAGCTCCTCGCTCATCATGACCTTGAGCCACACCCGGGGATCCGAGGTGATCCGGTCCACCACCCGATCCAGCAGCTCCCCCTCGAAGCCGCGTTCCCGGTAGATGTCCCGGATCTCTGCCCGCTCGACATCGGGCTTCTCCCGCATCTCCTCGACCTCGCGGCGGAGCTCCGCCCGGTAGTACGAGCGGTAGGCCTTCGCGGACACGTACGCGCCCACGGCCATGGAGATCGCCCCGGCCACGAGACCGGCTAACCCGGCGATCAGCACGGTGGACGGCTCGACCTGGGCCCCGGCCACACCGGCGAGCAGCGTGAGGATCGACACGAGGCCGTCGTTGGCGCCGAGCGTGGCGTCGCGGATCCACTCCCCCTCGACCCGGTGCGCGGCCGGCTCGATCTCGACCTCGTAGTCGGGGCCGAACTGCAGTCGCTCGGGATGCTCGCGGGCGTCGTGCTCCAGGCCGGCCAGGTCCTTCGGGCCCACCTAGAAGAACCCCAGGGCCGCCTTGGCCTCCTCCGACATCTTGTCCGGGGTCCAGGGCGGCGAGAGCGTCATCTCCGCCTCGACCTCGTCGACCCCTTCGACCGGTTCGAGCATCTGACGGATCTGCTCCTCGATCAGCGGGCCGATCGGGCACCCCATCGTGGTCAGCGTGTAGTCGATGTGGACGGTGCTGCCGTCGATCCGGACGTCGTAGACCAGGCCGAGGTCGACGATGTTGATGCCGAGCTCGGGGTCGTTGACCTTGCGGAGCGCGTCCATCACCTGATCGACCAGCCCGGGGTGGGCGCCGTTGTCGGACGCCGGGCCGTCGTCGACGCCGGCCCGCTCGTCTCGCTCCGCGGCCTCGCCAAGTTCACGCTCGTTCGGCTTCATGGTCTTCTTCCAGAGGATATCCTAGGGGCCGCGTGGCGAACGGGGCGGAGGGAGAGATGCGCGTCCTCATCGTCGACGATCACCCGGTGACCCGCGACGGCCTCCGGACGGCGTTCAACATGGCCGACGAGATCGAGGTCGTCGGCGAGGCGGCGTCGGGCGAGGAGGCCATCCGGGTCGTCGAGGAGACGAAGCCCGACATCGTGTTCATGGACGTGCGGATGCCCGGCATGAACGGCATCCAGGCCACCCGACAGATCCGGGAGAACAACCCCGATACGAAGGTCATCCTGTTCACGATCGACGAGAGCCGGGCCAGCGTGGCCGAGGCGATCCAGGCCGGGGTGTCGGGCTACCTGTTGAAGGACGCCAGCGTCAGCGAGCTGATCAACGCGGCTCGCCAGGCCATGGCCGGCAAGGCCGTGATCCACCCCAGCCTGACCCAGGCGTTCATCGAGGAGGTCCAGCTCGTGGACCGGCCCTCGAGCCCGGAGGCGCCCCTCTCGCCGCGGGAGGTGGAGATCCTCCAGAAGATCGCGTACGGGGCCACCACCAAGGAGGTGGCCGACCAGCTCGGGATCTCGTTCCACACCGTGAAGACCCACCTCGAGCGGATCTTCGAGAAGCTCGGCGCGAACGACCGAGCCCAGGCCGTGGCCATCGCCATCCGCCAGGGCCTCGTCGAGTAACCCGAACCCTGCCGGGACCCCATCGCTGTCAGGTCGGGCCTCGAACATGCCGATACGGACGAGGGATGGACCGACGGCCCCTGATCCTTGCCGGCATGGCGCCCGTGACCGCCCATGCCCTCCGATCCGCCGGCCGCCAGGTCGAGGAGGCCGGCACCGCCTGGCGAGCCCTCGAGCTGGCCGAGCGGGTCCGGCCCGAGGCCGTGGTCGCCCGAGCGAGCTCGAGCGGCCCCGGCGCGATCGAGCTGATCCGACGCCTCCGCCGGACCTGCCGCGACTGCGGCGTCCTGATGGTGATGGACGACCCCGCAGAGGCGGCCTCGCTCCTGCGCGCCGGGGCCGACGCCGTCCTCCTGGGCGAGCCCGAGGTCGGGTTCCTGGCCTGGGCCCTCGACGAGGTGGCGAGGGGCGGGGTGGTGCTGTCCCCCGCGATCGCCCGGGAGCTCGCGAGCTCGCTGGCCGACACCGTGCACAGGGAGCGGGAGTGGGCCCGGGCCCTGGCCGAGCGGGCCCACCAGGCCGAGTCCCTGGCTCGGGCCAAGGCCGACTTCATCGCCAACGTGTCGCACGAGCTGCGCACGCCGCTGACGATCATCAAGGGCGTGGCCGCAACCCTGGCCCGGGCCCCCGCGACGCCCATCCAGGGCCAGCTCTTGGCCGAGGCGGAGGCCGCCGCCGACAAGCTCGCCGGGATGATCGAGACGATCCTCACCCAGGTCGAGGTCACCAGGGGCGAGCTCGTGTTCGACCTCCGTCCCTGCGACATCGCCCTGGTCGTCCGGGAGGGCGCCATGGAGGCGGCGGTCAATCACCCCGGGATCGCCGTCGAGGTCGTGGGCCCCTCGAACATCGCGGCGGTGGCCGATGCCCGGGCCGTCCGGGGGGTCGTCCGCCAGATCGTCGACAACGCGTGCCGATACACGCCGCCGGGCGGCCGCGTGTGGGTGAAGGCGAAGCGTTCCGACGAGGGCGTCTCGGTCCACGTGACCGATCGGGGACCCGGCATCGCCCGCGGCCAGGTCGCCGCCGCGTTCGACCAGGCCTTCTCGCCCGGCGAGGAGGTCATGACGAAGCAGCACGCCGGCCTGGGCCTGGGGCTGAACCTGGCCCGGAGCCTCCTCGCTCTCCACGGCGGGATCCTGTGGGCCGAGCCGCTCCCTGGCGGCGGGACCCGGGTGTCGTTCACGATCCCCGCCGACGGCCTCGGTGACGGTCAGCCGGACGGCGAGGTCGTCCCGGCCTGGGCCGAGGCCAGCGCCTCGTCGTAGCTGCCGGCCACGGTGGCTCGCTCGGCGAGCCGTGCCCAGAGCGTCGCGGCCTCCCCGGCGGTGAAATCGCGCTCGCCGATCGGCGCGCTCTCCAGGAGGACCACTCGGGCTCCCCGGTCGGCCGCCCGCAGGACGGCCCGGAGGTTGCCGAGGTTGCCCGGTCCGTAGGGGGCGTCGGCCACGATCACGACGTCGGCCCGGGTCATCATGGCCTCGACCTCGGATTGGGCCCCCGGGTCCACCGGGGAGAACGGCGGGACCGTCACGCGCTCGAGGTTGAGGCGCTCCGCGACCTCGGTGTCGGTGTCGGTGACGTGGAGGACGCCCGCCGTCACCTCGAACCCCCGCTCCGCCAGGGCGCGCATCAGCGGGGCTCCCCGGCCGGCGCCGCCGACGACGTGGGCGCGAGGGAGGTCGGGACGGGCACCCCGGCCGGCGGGCCCCGGGGCGGGCGCCAGCATCACGGCGGGACGCCCGGTGAGGACGTGGGGGACGATCTCGACCTCGACCCCGTACACGGCCCGGACGAACCCGGGCGTCAGGACCTCGTCGGGAACCCCTTCGGCCACCACGCGTCCCCCGTCGAGCGCGACGAGCCGATCGCACAGGCCGGCGGCGAGGTTCAGATCGTGGAACACGGCGAGGATCGCGCGGCCCCCGGCGGCGAGCGCCCGGAGCCTCCCCAGGATCCCCACGACGTGCCGGAGGTCGAGGTGGGTGGTGGGCTCATCGAGGAGGAGGACGGGGGCGTCCGGCGCCAGGGCCTGGGCCAGCATGACCCGCTGGCGCTCACCGCCCGAGAGCTGGTCGATGGGCCGGTCCCCGAGGTGGTGAACGCCGGCCATCTCCATGGCCTCCCGGGCTCGCCGGTAGTCCTCGGGCGAGCCGCCCCCGAGCGCCGAGAGATACGGTGACCGCCCCATGAGCACGATCTCGAGGACGGTGAATGCGAACGTGGGCGAGACCTCCTGGGGCACCACGGCCACGAGCCGGGCGGCTTCCCTCGACCGCATCGCGTACGGGTCACGGCCCCCGATCCGCACCTCGCCGGCGGTCGGGCGGAGGGTCCTGGACGCCATCCGGATCGCCGAGGTCTTTCCCGACCCGTTCGGGCCGATCAGCCCGACGACCTCACCGGCCCGGACGGAGAAGGTCACGTCCCGAAGCGCCGGCCGGGAGCCGTAGTCGGCGGACACGCCACGGAGCACGAGCGCATCAGGCCCGAGCACCCGCCACCCTCCGCTCCCGACGGAGCAGGTACAGGAAGAACGGGCCGCCCAGCAGGGCGGTCACCGCGCCGACGGGGATCTCCTCGGGGGCCACCACCGTCCGCGCCACGAGGTCGGCCAGGACCATCAGCGCCCCGCCCCCCAGGATCGACGCCGGAAGCAGCCGCCGGTGGTCCGCCCCGACGAGGAGCCGGAGGATGTGGGGCGTGACGAGGCCGACGAAGCCGATCACGCCGGCCACCGAGACCGCGGCTCCGGCCAGCAGGGCCCCCGTGGCCATCGTGGTGCGCTTGAACCGCTCGATCTCCACCCCGAGCTGCGCGGCCCGCTCCTCCCCCAGCGCCATCACGTTCAGGTCGCGGAGCGACAGGATCGCCATGGCCAGCCCGAGGATCACCAGCGGGACCGCCGCGGCCAGCGTCCCCCACCCCCGGCCGGCCAGCCCGCCCAGCAACCAGAAGTAGACCGATCGGATCTGCTCGCCGGCCATCGTCATCGCCAGCGAGATGACGGCGGAGACCACCGCCGCCACGGCGATCCCAGCCAGCAGCAGCGTGGCGACCTGGACCGCGGGGCCGATCCGGGCCAGCCGGTACACCAGGAAGGCCACGACCAGCGCACCGACGAACGCGGCGACGGGGACGGCCAGCCCGCCGGCGAACACCCCGCCGCCGACGAGGATCACCGCGACCGCCCCGAGCGCCGCGCCCGAGGACACCCCGACGATGGCCGGGTCGGCCATCGGGTTCCGGAACAGCGCCTGGAACACGGCCCCCGACGCCGCCAGCGCGCCGCCCACGGTCACGCCGAGGAGCACCCTCGGCACCCGCAGCTCGAACAGGATCACCGCCGTCGACCAGGGGACGCCCGCGGGGTAGCCGGTCAGCCCGAGCTTCCATCCGATCAGCCGGATCGTTGTGGTGGGCGAGATCCCCACGGTGCCCACGCCCACACCGAGCAGGCACACGGCCACGAGGAGGCCCGCCAGCGCCACCATGACCCGCCGGCTCATGTCCCCAGGGCGTCCCCGTGCAGGGCCAGGGCGACCGATCGGAGCCCCTCGACCATCCGCGGGCCGGGGCGGGTCAGCAGGTCCGGATCGACCGGCACCACCCTCCCCGCCCGGACCGCGGTCAGGTCACGGAGGCCGGGCTGGCTCGACACCTGCTCGACCGTCACCCCCTCGGAGATCAGGTACACGTCGGGGTCGTCCCGGACCAGCGCCTCGAGCGACCACTGCGGGTACGGCTCCTCCGAGGGGTCGGTGACCGGATCACACCCGGCTCGCTCGAGGATGTCGAACTCGAGCGAACCCGGTCCCACCGTGAACAGGTCGCCGTAGTCGAGGAAGCACGTGGCCGCCGTAGCGCCCTCCAGCTCCTGCTCGACGGTGGCCGCCTCGTCCCGCATGTCCTCGGTCAGAGCCGCCGCGGCGTCCTCCGCGCCGAGGAGGCTGCCGAGCGTGCGGATGTCCGTCAGCGCGTCATCGAAGGACGTCGCAAGCGTGGTGAACACGGGAACGCCGAGGTCCCGGAGCTGGTCCTTCCACTCCCCCCCGATGAACGCCGTCAGCACGACGTCGGCCTCCAGCGACACGACCTTCTCGATGTTCGGCTCGACGCCGCCTGCCCCGCCGACCCGCTCGACCCGCCGCGCCTCCGGGGGGAAGTCGTCGAACCTGCCCGAGACGCCCACGAGCCGGTCGCCAAGCCCCAGCGCGAACACGATCTCGGTGTGCGATGGGGCGAACGTCACGATGCGATCCGGCGGGGCCTCCAGCGTGACCTCGACGCCCTCGTCGTCGGTGATCGGCGCCGGGGCCGTGGTGGCCTCTGGGGCGGATCCCGGCCCCGGCTCGGCCGCACAGCCCACCAGGAGCATCGCGGCGACGACCGCCACCCGTCTCATCCGTGCCTCCTCTCCGGCCGAGCGCGCGGCCGATCAGGCCGTCCCTCGGAAGCACGGGGCCCTCGGCGTGGCCGAGGGCGTCACGCCCGCCGCCTTGACGCGAGGGACGGCGCCCAACGAGGCCCCGAGGCAGGTCTCCTGACTCCCGGATCGCCGCTCGCCCGAGCCTTCCCGGGAGGTCCCCTCCCAGTGGCATCCCTCGGGTTCGCTCCCCGGTCACAGTGGCGCGACCGCGCCGGACTCTCACCGGCTTCCCTCCGGGCCCCCGCAGGGCCCGGGCCGGACGGGGTCTGCCGTCCCCGTCCCGGCCGCCCCGGGACGCTTGCCTTCCGTATCCTGCCCGGCCGCCCCCCCGGAAGCAACTGGCGGGACCGCCGGGCGCGACCTAGACTCACGATCGGTCCCGTGGCCTGGGCACGAATCTCCGTCGCGCTGATCCTGGCCCTGTCGCTGCTGCCGCGATCGCCGGCCCGGGATCCCACGGCGCCGACGCGTCTGCGGCTCGTGGCCGCCGCTGGGGTCCGGACGCTCCTCCCGCCGAGGTGGGAGTTCCGGCCGATCCCCGATACGGGCGTCCACCGGCTCGGGATCCAGGCGTCCGGAGAGGCGTTGGGGATGATCCCGGCCGACCTCCGCCATCCCGGCCTCGAGGCGTACTGGGTGGACGCCACCGAGGTCGGCGTCCCCACCGACTACTACGAGCTGGCCGCGCGCGGCCCCCTGCTCGACCTGGTCGACTCGGTGCCGGGGTGCCGGACGGATGACCAGCTCGAAGCCGTATCACCGCGGCACGCGCCGGGGCCCCTGGACAAATGGCCGGGCCAGTACGTCACGATGATGACCGGAACGTGCCACACCTCCACCGCCGACACGCGGTGGGCATCGTTCGTGGCGGCGCCCGGGTTCGGCCCCGCCAGGAAGCTGGGGATCCCGAGCTCGGGCCTGTACGTGGTCCGGGCCGCGGTCCCAGACGGCCCCGACGCCGAACGATCGCTCCGCACGCTCATGAGCGGGGTCTCGTTCGGGGGCACGCCGGTCGGGGACTTCCTGGCGGCCGCGGGGCTCCCGCCGAGGCTCCCCTAGCGGGGGCTCCGGTCGACGAAGGGGGGCTTCACCACCTCGGCCCGGCCGAGGCGCCCTCGGACGTCCACCTGGACCGTCTCGCCCGGCCCGTGGGCATCGGCCGGGGCCAGGTAGGCCATGGCGATCCCGACACGGAGCGTCGGCGAGAACGTGCCGCTGGTGGTCTCCCCGATCCCCCGGCCGGCCCCGTCGAGCACCGGGTAATGGGCCCGTGGGATGAGGCGGTCGATCATCCGCAGCGCTCGGAGCCGGGCCGGCACCCCCTCGTCCCTCTGCCGCACCAGGGCGTCTCGGCCCCGGAACTCGCCCTTGTCGAGGTCCACCGCCCACGAGAGCCCCGCCTCCAGGGGGGTCCGGTCCGAGGAGATGTCGTTCCCGTGGAGCGGGTAGCCCATCTCGAGCCGGAGCGTGTCCCGGGCCCCGAGCCCGGCTGGCTCCAGGCCCAGCGGCCGGCCCCGCTCGAGGAGGTCGCGCCACAGCGCCCGGGCCACGTCGTCGGGGACGAACAGCTCGACCCCCCGCTCCCCCGTGTAGCCGCTCCTCGCGACCAGGATGACCGCGTCCCGGTACGTGGATCCGGCACACGTCATGAAGGGCAGCCCCTCGACCTCGTCGAACAGCTGGGCCGCGAGCTGGAGCGAGCGGGGGCCCTGGACGGCCAGGGTCGCCAGGTCCGGGCGGTGCTCCACCGCCGCGCCCCCGGTGCTCTCCTCGGAGAGGATCGCCAGGACGGCCTCGGTGTTGGCCGCGTTCGGCACGACCAGGTACCGGTCCGCCTCGACCCGGTACGTGATCAGGTCGTCGACGATCCCGCCCTCGTCGCTCAGCACGAGGCCGTAGCGGGCACCGGTCACCGGGACCTCGGCGAGATCGCCGGTGACCACCCGCTGGAGGACGTCGAGCGCCTCGGGCCCCGCAACCTCGATCTTGCCGAGGTGGGTGAGGTCGAACATCCCCACGCCCTCGCGGACCGCGCGATGCTCGGAGAGAACGCCGGCGTACTCGATCGGCATCGACCAGCCGGCGAACTCGCCCATCTTCGCCCCGAGCGACTCGTGCTCGTCGGCGAGCGGCGTCTGGCGCAGGTCTGCGTCCACGGCGGTTCCTTGGGGCGGTAGTATGACGACCGGCGGGCCCCCCGCGGAGACGAAAGGAACCTCTCGATGGCCGATGCGTTCGATGTGATCGTCGTCGGGGCCGGCACGGGCGGCTACTCCTGCGCCCTGCGGGCCGCGCAGCTCGGGAAACGAGTGGCGCTGGTCGAGCGGGATGAGCACCTCGGCGGGACCTGCATCCTCCGCGGGTGCATCCCCACGAAGGCTCTCCTCCAGTCGGCCTCGGTCATGGACCAGGTGCGGCGGTCCGAGGAGTGGGGGATCTCCGCCTCGGGCGAGCCGGACTGGCCGGGCGTGCAGGCCTTCCAACGGAAGATCGTCGACAAGCTCGTCCGCGGACTGACCTCGTTGGTCACGGCGAGGAAGGTCGAGGTCGTCCGGGGGACGGGGAAGCTCGTAGCGCCGAACGCCGTCGATGTGGACGGCCGCCGGCTCGAGGCGCCGGGGGTGGTGATCGCCACCGGCTCCTATCCCAAGCTGCTGCCGGGGATGGAGATCACCGAGCGGATCATCACCAGCGACCAGGCCCTGTCGCTCGATCGGCTCCCCGCCTCGGCCGTGGTGATCGGCGCGGGGGCCGTCGGGCTGGAGTTCGCCTCGTTGTATCGGTCGTTCGGCGCCGACGTCACGTTGATCGAGGCCCTCGATCGCCTGGCCCCGCTCGAGGACGAGGACGTCTCGAAGGAGGTGGCCCGGGCGTTCCGCAAGAGAGGGATCGACGCACACGCCGGCGCCTCGGTCCGGGACGTCACCGGATCGGACGAGGGCGTGACGGTTACCTTCGAGGCCGGCGGCGAGACGAAGCAGGTCCAGGCCGAGATCTGCCTGGTGGCCGTGGGCCGCGGCCCGGTCACGGAGGGGGCCGGGCTCGAGGACGTCGGCCTGGAGCTGGACCGCGGCTACGTGAAGGTCAACGGACAGATGCAGACGTCGGTGGATGGCGTCTGGGCGATCGGCGACGCCTGCACATCGCCGTACCAGCTGGCGCACGTCTCGATGGCCGAGGGTGTGGCGGTCGCCGAGCGAATCGGCGGGCAGGAGGTCCCGGACCTCGATTACGCCGGCGTCCCCCGGGTCACGTTCTCGACGCCGGAGGTCGCCTCGGTGGGCCTCACCGAGGCCCAGGCCAGGGAGCGCGGCCACGACGTCGAGAGCGAGCGGTTCAGCATGCAGGGGCTGGGGAAGGCCAACATCGTGGGCGAGGGCGGCGCCGTGAAGGTCGTGGCCGAGAAGGAGGGCCCCGTCCTGGGCGTCCACATGATCGGACCCCACGTCACCGACCTGGTCGCCGAGGCCATGCTGATCACGAACTGGGAGGCGATGCCGGCCGAGGTGGCAGCCCTGATCCACCCCCACCCCACGCTGTCGGAGGCGATCGGCGAGTCGCACCTGGCCCTGGCCGGCAAGCCGCTGCACACGATGTGAGAGAGGAGGACCGTTGGCCACCGCCGTGACCATGCCCCAGCTCGGCGAGACCGTCGTCGAGGGCACCATCGTGAAGTGGCTGAAGGGCGTCGGGGACGCCGTCGAGCGCGACGAGCCACTGTTCGAGATCTCCACCGACAAGGTCGACACCGAGGTCCCCTCGCCGGTGGCCGGCACCCTGCAGGAGATCAAGGTTCAGGAGGGCGAGACGGTCAACGTGGGGACCGAGCTGGCCATGATCGAGGAGGGCGGCGCGGCGGCCGGCGGCGGAGACGGCCAGCCGCAGGCCGAGCCGGAGCAGGTCGAGCCCCAGCCGGCCGCCTCCGAGGCGAAGCGGCCCGGGGAGGCCCGGGAGCCGCAGCCACCGCCGCCCCCGCAACCCCAGCCGCAGCCGACGCCCCAGCCGGAGCCGATGCCCCAGCCGGAGCCGACGCCGCCGCCCGAGCCGGAGCGGCCGCCCCGGGCCCCGGCGGCGGCCGCCGAGGCGGCCCGCGGCCCCCGCAGCCACATCCTGTCCCCGCTCGTCCGTCGTCTGGCCGAAGAGCACTCGATCGACCTGGGCAGCATCCCGGGAACGGGGACCGGCGGCCGCATCACCAAGAAGGACGTCCTGGGGTTCATCGAATCGGGCGGCGCTGTGGCGGCCGCCGCCGAGGCGCCCCCACCGACCCCGGCCGCCGAGCCGGAGCGGCCCGCCCTACAGGCGGTGCCGGCGGCGGCGCCGGCCCCAGCCGGCGAGCGCGAGGAGGTTCGTCCGATCTCCCACATCCGCAAGCGGATCGCCGAGAACATGGCGGCCTCGCTGCACACCTCGGCACGTGCGTGGAACCTCGTCGAGGTGAACATGGAGCGCATCGTGCGGCTCCGCCAGCGGGCCAAGGACCGGTTCAAGGCGCAGGAGGGGATGTCGCTCACCTACCTGCCGTTCGTGGCCCGAGCCGTGTGCGACGCGCTGATGACGTACCCCGACGTGAACGCCAGGCTCGACGTCGAGGCGGGCACGGCGACGTTCCGCCCCTACGCGAACCTGGGGATTGCCGTCGCCTACGACGAGGGCCTCATCGTGCCGGTGATCCGCGAGGCCGACTCGATGAACGTGGTGGGCCTGGCCAGGGCCATCAACGACCTGGCCACCCGGGCCCGGTCGAAGCAGCTGAAGCCGGACGAGGTCCACGGGGGCACGTTCACGATCACGAACCCCGGGCCGTTCGGCTCGATCATCAGCGTCCCGATCATGAACCCGGGCGAGACGGCGATCCTCGCCTTCGACGCCGTCGAGAAGCGCCCCATCGTCATCGACGACGCCGTGGCGATCCGGCACATGGTGTACCTCTCGATGTCATGGGACCACCGCATGATCGACGGCGCCACGGCCTCCCAGTTCCTGGGGCGGTTGAAGGAGAACCTGGAGACCTGGGACTTCACCCCCGAGGTCCAGGCCTACCTGCAGTGACGACCCGTCAGGACGTCCGCTCCGGGGAGCGCTCGGCGCCACCTTCGGCGACGGGCGGCGCCTCCGGCGGCACCTCGCTCTCCTCCCGGACGATGTGGCTGGTCACGCCGGGGCTCACGGCGTACCCGGCGGCGTACCGGGCGATGCACGAGCTGGCGACACGGCGGGCGGCCG
Organism: Actinomycetota bacterium; assembly: GCA_052039025.1. GTDB lineage: Bacteria > Actinomycetota > UBA4738 > UBA4738 > CALAEC01 > CALAEC01. The sequence goes on along the minus strand of JBQGDK010000180.1, from coordinate 3,842 downwards.
GGGAGGTGCCCAACGCGCTCATCCTGCTCGAGCATCCGCCGGTGTACACGCTCGGTCGCCGCACGGACCCCGCGCACGTCCTGATGGCCGAGGCCGAGCTCGCCCGGTCGGGCGCCGTGCTCCATCGGGTCGACCGCGGTGGGAGCGTGACGTTCCACGGGCCGGGCCAGCTCGTCGGATACCCGATCATCCACCTGGGGACGAACCCGGACGTCGTCGGCTATCTCCGTGATGTCGAGGAGGCCGTGATCCGGGCCTGTGGCGACCTCGGCGTGGAGGTCGGGAGGAGCCGCGACACCGGCGTGTGGGCCGGGGACCGCAAGGTGTGCGCGATCGGGGTACGGGTGTCTCGCTCCGTGACCCTCCACGGCTTCGCCCTGAACTGCACCACCGACCTCAGGTGGTACGACGCGATCGTGCCGTGTGGCCTGGCCGACCGCGGGGTGGCCTCGCTCTCGGACGTGGCCGGCCGGGAGATCACGATCGAGGAGGCGCTCCCGGCCGTGGCCCGCCGCTTCGTCGAGGTATTCGGCGCCACTCCGGCGCCGGCCCCGCCGGAGCGAGCGGGCTTCCTGGCGCCCGGCGCCAGCTGAGCTGGCGATTGGGCACACCCCGCTCGGGGAAGACTTCGGGAAGCGAAAGGAGAGTGGCATGGCAGGCACCCATACCCACGGCGACGCCCCCCCGCACGAGCACGAGGGCGCCACGCCGGGACACACGCACGAGGGATACGGCGTCGAGACGGAGGACCACGGCGCCGAGGGGTACGCGCCGGGAACCCACGCTCACGAGGACGCCGTCTCCGACCACTCGCATGACGCGGCCGTCGTGGACGTCCGACCGTCGGTCGGGGGCCTCATGACGAGGATCGTTCTGTCCGCGCTGGGAGCGGCCGGCATGATGATCGGCGCGTTCCTCCCCTGGTTGGCCTTCGACCCGGCCCAGGTGCCCCCCACGGCCGGGTTGGCGGGGACCGAGCTGTCGTACAGCCTCTTCTACTCGACGGCAGAGCCGTTCGGCGCCTCGTTCTTCGGATCGGCCGGCCTCGTGGCCATCATCCTGGGTGTGCTGGCCCTGCTGGGGATGGCGTTCCGTTCCGGCTGGCTGAGCTCGATCGCGGGCGTGCTGGGCATCGTCGCGTTCGCGTTGGTGCTGATCACCCTGTACCGGGTCCCCGACGCGGGGTTCGACGTCACCAACGTCGGCATCGGCCTGTGGGTCGTCCTCGCGGGGGGCGTCCTGGCCCTGATCGGCGGGTTCTTCGGGACCCGACCGACCGCGGTGGCGACGGGCACGGCCCGCTACTGACCCAGCAGCCGCTCGATCGACGACCGAAGATCGTCGGTGACCTCTCGGGCTCGCTTCAGGCGGGCCCGGGGGTCCCGTTCACGCCCCGGCTCGATCGGCTCCCCGAACCGCACCATCACTCGCGTCCGTCTGGGGAGACGGGCGCCCCGTGGCATCGCCTCGGCCGTCCCCGAGACCGCCACCGGAACCACCGGGGCCCCGGTGGCCAGGGCCATCCAGGCCGCCCCCGGGAGGAACGGCCGGAGGTGGCTGGCCCTGGTGCCCTCGGGGTACATCCCCAGGACCCTCCCAGTCCGGAGGACCTCGATGCCGGCCCGCACCGCCCGGAGATCGTGCCTGGCCCGGCGCACCGGGAACCCGCCCAGCCCATGCATGATGCCGGAGGCGACCGGCCCCCGGAACAGCTCGACCTTGGCCATGAACCACACCGGCCTGGGGCTGGCCACCACCAGGCACGGGATGTCGAGGAGGCTGTCGTGGTTCGAGGCCAGGACCACGGGCCCCCACGGCGGCACGCGCTCGATCCCCGACACGTCCAAGCGGTAGACCCGACGGAGCGGCCCCCGCAGCGTGGCCTGGGCCGCCCACTGGAACCGGCCGAACCCGTTCCCCAGCCGATCCGCCGGATCGGCACCCCCGTTCTCCGCCGCCGCGACGAGGTCCTCGAGCGTCTCGAACACCCGGTCCTCGGGGAGCCGGACCCCGGTCCGGTCCTCCAGGGCCAGGACGAGCTCGACCATCGTCAGCGAATCGACCTCGACGCGGCCGGCCGAGGACGCCTCGAGCCCGAGGATCTCCTCGGCGACCTCGGCCACGTGCCGCTCGATCGGGACGCTCACGGTGCCGAGTCTACGGTCGCCTTCGGCCCGGCGCCGACCTGCCGAGAGGGCTAGACTCAACCCGCGCCGGGCCGGTCGGCGGCCCGGACCGGAATCGAGGGAGGTTCGGGGTGGCGCAACAGGTCCAGCAGGAGGCCGACCGGCATTCCGCGCTCGGTCTCACCGAGGAAGACCTCCTCGCGATGCACCGCACGATGGTCACCGCTCGCCTCTGTGACGAAGCCCAGTTCCGGCTGAACCGTCAGGGGAAGGCGCCGTTCGTCGTGCCCGTGTCAGGGCACGAGGGATGCCAGGTGGCCACGGCGTGGCCGATGCAGCGGGGCAAGGACGTCTTCGTCCCCTACTACCGCGACATGGCGATCTGCCTGGTGGCCGGCATGACTCCGAAAGACGTGTTCCTCGGCGTGTTCGGGAAGGCGGACGACCCCTCATCGGGCGGGCGACAGATGCCGGCCCACTGGGGGTCGAAGCGGCTCGGGATCATCACGGGCTCCTCCCCGATCGCCACGCAGATCCCCCACGCCAGCGGGATCGCCTACGCGATGAAGTACCGGGGCGAGGACGCCATCGTCGGGTGCTGGTTCGGGGACGGGGCCACCAGCGAGGGCGACTGGCACGAGGCCCTCAACTTCGCCGGGATCCATGACCTCCCGATCGTGTTCGTGATCGAGAACAACCTGTACGCGATCTCGGTGCCCCTGTCGAAGCAGGCGGGCGTCTCGGACCTCTCGATCCGCGCCGAGGGTTACGGCTTCACGGGCCTCTCGGTGGACGGCAACGACGTGTTCGAGTGCTACCGAGCCATGGCCGAGGCCGTGGACCGGGCCCGGTCGGGCGGCGGTCCCACGCTGATCGAGTGCCGGACCTACCGGTTCCACCCCCACACCTCCGACGACGACGACCGCACGTACCGTTCCCGGGAGGAGGTCGAGGAGGCCCGGAAGAAGGACCCGGTCGTGCGGTTCGGGGCCTACCTCCAGCAGCTCGGCATCACCGGGGAGGACGAGATCGAATCACTCCGGGCGGAGCTGAAGGAGGAGGTCGACCGGGCGATCGATGACGCCTGGGACGCCCCGGACCCTGAGCCCGAGACCGCGCTCCGCCACGTGTTCGGCGAGGAGGGGTGAGTGGTGCCCGAGAAGAACCTGGTGACCACGATCCACGACACGCTGTGGGACGAGATGCAGGCGGACGACCGCGTGCTCGTCATGGGCGAGGACGTCGGCGCCCGGGGCGGCGTGTTCAGGGCCACCGCCGGCTTCCTCGACGAGTTCGGGGAGCAGCGGGTGATCGACACCCCGCTGGCCGAGTCCTCGATCGTGGGGCTGGCGATCGGGATGGCCCTCCACGGCCTGCTGCCGGTGGCCGAGATCCAGTTCGCCGACTTCATCCATCCCGCGTTCGACCAGCTCGTCAGCGAGGCCGCCCGGATCCGGTACCGGTCGAACGATGACTTCGGGGTCCCGTTGGTGGTGCGTGCTCCGTACGGCGGCGGTGTCCACGGCGCGCTGTACCACTCCCAGTCGATCGAGGCGTTCTACGGTCACGTGCCGGGCTTGAAGGTGATCACACCCTCGACGCCGTACGACGCCAAGGGGATGCTCCGCGCGGCGATCCGCGACCCGGACCCGGTGCTGTTCCTCGAGCACAAGAAGTGCTACCGCCTGATCAAGGGCGAGGTCCCCGACGAGCCGT
>JBQGDK010000179.1:0-2220 GCA_052039025.1 Actinomycetota bacterium | reverse complement strand
GCTCGCCCCGCCCGACCGACCCGGGCGTGCAGGAAGAACTCGACGTTGCCGGCGGGACCGGGAAGCGGCGAGGCCATGACCCCGATCGGCCCGGCCCCGGCCCGGCGGCAGGCCGCGGCGACCCGTTCGATCGCCCGGAGCCACACCGCCGGGTCGGTCACCACGCCGCCGGGGCCGACCTCGTCCCGGGGGGCCTCGAACTGCGGCTTCACCAGCAGCACGAGGTCGGCGCCCTCGGCCGCCAGGGCCACCAGCGCGGGGACGAGGCTCGCCAGCGACACGAACGACAGGTCCGCGGTGATGAGGTCGACCGGGCCGGGGAGGTCACGGGGGCCCAGGTCGCGGACGTTGGTCCGCTCCATCACGGAGACCCGGGCGTGGCGGCGGAGGCGCCACGACAGCTGCCCGTATCCGACGTCCACGGCGACGACCGAGGCCGCCCCGGCGGCCAGGAGGACGTCGGTGAACCCCCCCGAGGCCGCGCCCGCGTCCAGGCACCGGCGCCCGTCGGGATCGACGCCCAGCCGGGCCAGCGCCGGCGCGAGCTTGGCCCCGCCCCGGGACGCGTACCGCGGCGGGGGGTCCAGGACCCGGATCGGCTCGTCGGCGGCGACGAGCGAGGCGGGGTTGTCGACGATCCGGCCCGCGACCCGCACCCGTCCGGCCGCCACCACCTCCTCGGCGTCATCCGACGAGGCGGCCAGGCCTCGGTCGATCAGCTCGGCGTCCAGCCGACGGCGCCTCACGCCTTGGCCGAAGAGCCCTTCCTGCGGGACGCGGACGACGACGCTCGCCGCGCCTGCGGGCGCGAGGCCGACTCGAGCTTGCGGATCCGCCGCTTCAGCGCCTCGACCTCGTCCTTCGTGGCCAGGCCAGCCTTGGAGATCTGCGACCGCACCTCGGCACGGAACGCATCAAGGAGCCGCTCGGCGCTCCGTCGGATCAGCTCGGTCACCTCCCCCGCCACGCGGGTGGCCTGCTCGCGACGAGCCTGGCCCTCCTCCATGAGGGCGCGGGCCACCGCCTCGGCCTTCTGCGGCGGCGCGGACCCGCGGCCCGCCTCCAGGATCTTCTGCAGGGCCTCCAGCATGCCGGGGGAAGGATAGCCCGTTGGGTATACTCACGCCGCCTTCCCCTGAAGAGCCGAGGAGGGCGCTCTGATGCCACGACGGCGACGTTTCCTTGTGTACGGCGTGGGCGCCCTGGCCACCGCGGCCGCGGCCGGCCGGCTGGTCACCCGCCGGGACGCCCGCCGGCCGGACCCCGCTCGCGACGACGGCCTGGGGGCGCTGCGTGGGGTGCCAACGATGATCCGGGGGCCCCGGGCCAGCCGGCTGTACACCGAGTCGTTCCCGGGGTCCTCGCCGGGCACCGTGGTGCTCACCCACGGGTACTGCCTGACCGAGGCCGTGTGGCACTACCAGAAGCGGGACCTGGCCGGCGGCTTCGGGCTCCTCACGTGGGACCTCCCCGGGCACGGGCACTCACCCGGCGTGGCCCCGGGGCGCCTCTCCCTCGAGTTCTGCGCGGACGCGCTGGCCAGGGTCATCGACGAGGCTCCGGACGGGCCGGTCGTGCTGGTGGGACACAGCCTCGGTGGGGTCATCACGCTCTCGTACCTGGCCCGCCACCGGGAGACCGCGGCCGACCGGGTCCGCGGCGCCGTGCTGGTGTCGACGCCGATGAGCCACGTGGCCCGTGTCGTGTCCGGGCGGTGGCCCGGGGCGGCCCTGGAGTCGCGGGTGCTCGAACGGGCGCTGCGGTTCGTGGTCGAGAGCGACCTCTCGGAGCGGGTCCTCGGGCGGGACATCGGGCGCCGGGACCTGTCGCTGTCCTACCGCGTGGTCCGGTGGGGGTTCGGGCGCGAGCCGTCGCCGTCCCACGTGCTGTTCGTGCGGGACGCCATCGCCTCGGTCCGGCCGGACGTGCGCGCCGAGACGCACCGGGTGATGAGCGAGGCGGACGTCGCCAGCTTCCTCCCCGACGTCCGGGTCCCCTCGCTCGTGGTCATCGGCGGCCGCGACCGGCTGGTCGATCCCCGGGAATCGAGGGCCATGGCAGACCTCCTCCCTCGTGGACGGGCCGTCACGTTCGCCGACGCCGGCCACGCCACGTTCCTCGAGGAGCACGAGCGGTTCAACGCCGAGGTTCGGCGGTTCGCGGCCCGCCGCCTCGCCGACGCCGCGTGATCCCGCTCCGAGACGCCAACCCCACGCGCCG
>JBQGDK010000178.1:0-4357 GCA_052039025.1 Actinomycetota bacterium | reverse complement strand
ACGCCCTTCGCCATGCACTTCCTCTTCGACTACAACATCGCCTTCCAGTACGTCGGCGACTACCCGCGCGCGGAGTGGCGCAGCCAGCTGCTCGCGGTGGACCGCGACCTCCTGGCCCGGGTGGTTCGTCCCGATGCCCTCCGAGACCTCCTCGACGAGCGGGCCATCGAGCGGGTCGAGCGGCTCCTCCAGCGGATCGACGACCGCTCCCGGCCGCGGGGGCCCGATGAGCTCGCCGACACGCTCGACGCGCTCGGCGACCTCTCGGCGCGGGAGCTGTCGGTCCGGTGCGGGCCGCGATGGCGGGAGTGGATCGAGGCGCTGGAGGCCGACCGGCGGGCGGTGCCGATCGAGATCGCCGGCGAGAAGCGGTGGGCGGCCGCCGATCAGGCCCGGGACTACGGAGCGGTGGCCGGCGGCGATCTCGGGGCCGCGGGCCGAGTGGTCCGTCGGTACCTGGCCGGACGTGGCCCGGTGACCGAAGAAGAGGTGGCCTCGCGGTTCGGGCTCTCGCCCTCGGACGCCACCGCGGTGCTCCTCGACCTCCGCGCCGCCGGTGAGGTGACCGCCGGCGAGTTCCGGCCGGCCGGCTCGGGCCGGGAATGGGTGGACGCCGACAACCTCCGCCGGATCCACCGGGAAACGCTCCAGATCCTCCGGCAGGAGGTCGAGCCGGTGGACCCGGAGCGGTACGCCGATCTCCTGGCCGAGCGCGGCCTGACCCAAGTCCCGGCCACGGACGCCGCGGCCCGGGGGGTCCTGGAGCGGCTGGCCGGTCTGCCGGTGCCGGCGGCCTCGCTGGTGCCCGAGGTGCTGACCCCTCGGTTCCGGGACGGGGATGCCTCCGCGGCCGAGCGGCTGGTGGCCTCGGGAGCGTTCCTGTGGCAGGGGCTCCCCGGGAAGCGCGTGGCCGTGTTCCCGCGTGACGACGCCGCCCGCATGCTGCGGCCGCCGGGGCCTTCCCGGGGCGGGGCGGCCGTGGTGGAGGGCGTCCTGCTGGCCCGGGGCGCCTCGTTCCTCAGTGAGGTGGCGTCGGCGGCCGACGTCCCGGAGGCCGAGGCGCTGGCGGCGCTGTTCGAGCTGGTGTGGGCGGGCCGGGTGACGAACGACTCGCTGGCGGGGATCCAGGAGCCGCCCCGTCGGAGGCGGGGCGACCGTCGTGCCCCGCGGTTGCCGCTCTACGGCCGGTGGAGCGTGCTCCCCGAGCCCGAGGAGGACCCCACCCGCAGGGCCGAGGTGTGGGCCGATCGCCTGCTCGAGTCGTACGGCGTGGTCGCCCGCGAGACCGCCTCGGCGGCCGAGGTGCCACTCCCGTGGCCGTTGCTCGTCGACGCCCTGGTCACGATGGAGGCCCAGGGCAGGGCCCGGCGCGGCTACTTCGTCCGGGGCCTGTCCGGCGTGCAGTTCGCGCTGCCCTCTGCCGTCGACCGGCTCCGGCGGCCCCCGTCCGGCGGGCTGTGGACCGTGGCTGCCGCGGACCCGGCCAACGCCGTCGGGCCGCTGGTCCCGCCGTCGGGGGACGTCCCGGTGCGGATCTCTCGAGTGCCCGGTTCGTGGCTGGTGCTGGCCAACGGCCGGCCCGTCCTGTCGGTGGAGGGCAGGGGGCGACGGCTCGTGCCGCTCGCCGGGGAGGGGCTGGATGAGGCCGTCGCCGCCCTGGGGGCACTGGCGGCGAGGTGGCCCCGTGGCCGCGTCGCCGTGGAGCGGTGGGGGGACCAGCCCGTGATCGGGAGCGAGGGGGAGGGGCTCCTGCGGGGGGTCGGCTTCGCTGCTGGGCCGCGGCGGATGACCTACCGGGCGCCGGTCCGCTGATCCCGGTCGATCCGGCGCTGGACGTCGCCGTCCTGGATCCACCGCGCTCCGCAGGCGGCGCAGAGGCCGCGGCGGACCTCGCCGAGCACGATGACCACTCTGGGCGAGTCACAGACCGGACATCTCGGCACGAACGCCTCCTCTCCGCGCCTCGAATGGTCGCTCCGCCGTGCGGCGGGACCGCGGCCGTTCGATGACGGTTCGATGACGAACCCGGCCGCACGCTGCGGTCACGGCCCGGCCAGGGCCTCGACCTCGGCCCGGTCCGGCAAGCCCGCTCGGGCGCCGACGGCCCGGCAGGCCAGCGCCCCCGCTGCGGAGGCCAGGCGAACACCGCGGTCCAGCGGGATCCCCTCGAGGACCGACCAGGCCAGGGCGGCCACGAAGGCGTCACCGGCGCCGGTGCTGTCGACCACCTCGACATCGAAGGCGGCCTCCCGGTGGACGGGGCCTCCCGGTCGGTGCAGCTCGGCGCCGTCCGGGCCCCGGGTGATCACCACGGCGCCGCGAACCGAGCCGGGGAGCTCGAGGGCCTCGGCCTCGAGCTCGTTGGCCACGATCACCTCGCACCGCGCCGCCAGGCCCTCGGCCAGCGGCCGGGCCGGCGCCGGGTTGAGCACGAACGGCCATCCCCTGCGAGCGGCGATCCCCGCGGCGGCGGAGACAGCCTCGTCGGGGATCTCCAGGTTGGCCACGACCACGACTGGGCCGGCTTCGACGGCCGACAGCTCGTCCGCGACGTGATCGGCCGAGAGCTCGGCGTTGGCCCCGGGGGCGACCGCGATGACGTTGGCCCCACCCGCGTCGACCATGATCGCGGCCACGCCGGTGTGCGACCGGCCGGTGCCCAGCGACCGGACGTCGACGCCGGCCTCATCCAGGTCCGCTCGGGCCTCCTCGGCGAGATCGTCGGGCCCGACCAGTCCGACGAACCGGGTGCGGGCGCCGAGCCGGGCCGCGGCCGCCGCGGCGTTGCCGCCCTTGCCCCCGGGGACGCGGTGGAAGGTGCCCCCGGTGACGGTCTCCCCGGGCCCCGGCAGCCGGTCGACGCGAACGATGAGGTCGACGTTCACCGAGCCGACCACCACGAGCTCCATCACACGGGGTACCGGCCGAACAGGCGGGTGCACAGGAGCTCGAGGAACCGTTCGCCGTCGGCGTCGAGCGCCACCGTGACGTTGGGCTCGCCCCATGGCTCGGGGATGTGCCAGAAGTCGGCCACGGTGGCCCCCGCGGTGAGCTCGCCTCGGGTCTCCACCGAGACCCACAGGTCCTGGGTCGTGACGAGCGTGGGATCGAGGGCCGCACCGACGGCCAGGGGGTCGTGCAGGGCGAACCCGTCGATCCCGTAGTAGCGCCGGTACACCTCGACGACGTGACCGCCGAGCCGGCCGACGGCCCTCTCGACCGGGACGTCGGACCGGGCCAGCCTCGCCGCCGCTTCCCCGGGGAAGATCGCCCGCATCGTGGCGTCGAGCGGGATCAGGGTGATCGGGACGCCGGACCGGAACACCACGGCCGCGGCCTCGGGGTCGGCGAAGATGTTGAACTCAGCGGCCGGCGTGACGTTCCCCTCGTGCCGGATCGCCCCGCCCATCGCCACGATCCGCTCCAGCCGCCCGGTCACGCCGGGGGTGGCCAGGATCGCCGTGGCCACGTTCGTGAGGGGCCCCAGGGCGATCAACGTGGTCGGCTCGTCGCCGTCGTCGAGCGAGCGAGCGATGAACGCGGCGGCGTCGGCGGCGAACGGGTGGGCGTCGTCGGGGGGAGGGAACAGCCCACCGAGGCCGTCGGGACCGTGCACCGCCTCGGCGTGCCGGGGCTGCCGGACCAGCGGGGCGCCGGCCCCGGTCACGACCGGCACGTCTCGGCGCTCCACCAGATCGAGGACCTTCAGGGCGTTCTGGGCGCACGCCTCGACCGGGACGTTGCCGTGGACCACGGTGATCCCGGCCACCTCGAGCTCGGGCGACGCCAGGGCGAGCATGATCGCGATGGCGTCGTCGATCCCAGGGTCGGTGTCGATCAGGACGCGCATCGCGCCGCCACCAGGCCCGCCAGCGCCGCGTTGTCCTCGAGCAGCGCCAGGTTCGCCGTCAGGCTCTCGCCGCCGGTCTCCTCAGCCAGGCACCCCAGCAGGGCGGGGGTGAGGGCCTTCCCGGTCACGCCCTCGGCCCCGGCCAGCTCGGCGCAGCGCTCCACCGCGGCCGCGACGTCCTCGAGCGGGAGCGCCGCCCCGTGGGGACACGGGTTGCACACCAGCAGCGCCGCATCGATCCCCAGCCCCCGTCGGGACCGGGCGACCTCGGCGATCCCCTCCACGTCGTCGATCCGTTGCTCCAGGGGGAGGCCGGCGTCGCGGACGATGAAGTACGGCAGGCGACCGGTGCGGTAGCCGATCACGGCCACGCCGAGCTCCTCGAGCCGCTCGAGCGTGGCGGCGGGATCGAGGATCGACTTCGGCCCCGAGCACACCACGGTGGCGGGCGTCCGGGCCAGCTCGAGCAGGTCGGCCGACACGTCCCCCGAGCCGGGATGGACCCCG
>JBQGDK010000177.1:0-3577 GCA_052039025.1 Actinomycetota bacterium | reverse complement strand
TCGAAGTTCACGAAGATGGTCGTGGGCCCCTGGATGTACGTCCCGCTCGGCGAACCGGCGTGGAAGAGGCCACCCCCGTTCCACACAGCGGGCCCGCTGGCGTCGGGGACGTTCTGGTACGACAGCACGAGGCGCGTCTCGCCGGGGTCGAAATCCTCATCGTCGTCGCCATCGGGGCTGTCGAGGGCACTGTTGGCCTCGCTGGTGGTGATCTCGATGAAGGCGTCGAAGTTGACGCCGTCGTTGTCGCAGGCCGCTGTCAGGGTGAACGGCCCCACCGTGGCGAGGGTCTGATCGGCCGCGCCCTGGTTCAGCTGGGCCGAGAACCTGATCAGCTCGTCCTCCTCGATGAAGAGCGACGGGCCCACGGTCGTCTGGACGACGGTGGTGGCCTCCTTCTGGGCCACCTTCTTGGCGATCTTCTTGATGTGCTTCTTGAGGTGACCGAAGCTGGTGATATGGGCGCTGGCCGGGGAGATCACCATCGCCGCCGCGAACGCCCCCAGCACGCCCAGGACGAGGACCGGCCTCATCCACCCGTGTCGTCTCCTGTCCATCCGATCCTCCTCTCACCCGCCGGCGACCCGGTGCCGCCGGCGTCGTGCGAACCTAGCAACTCGGTCAATGTCGGTCAATACCAGCATCGGGTCGTCCTATACTTCTGTCGACCGGCGAGGTCAGGAGGTTCGGGGTGACCGGTCGGGTCATGATCGTCACCGATGTCCAGGAGGGGTTCACCCGCACGGGGAACCTGGCGAGCCCCGAGTGCACGGCCGCCATCCCCACGATCCGGCGGATCGCCGACGAGGAGGTGGCCGCCGGCACGCCGATCATCTTCACGAAGGACAGCCACGTCGAGAACGACGCGGAGTTCCGGATGTTCCCGCCGCACTGCATCATCGGGACGAAGGAGCATGATCTCGTCGAGGAGTTCCGCGACCTCGAGCCGAAGGCCTCGGCCGTCATCGAGAAGCACCGGTATTCCGCCTTCTTCCAGACCGACCTCGAGCGGGTGCTCGAGAAGCTCGAGCCCGACGAGGTCCACATCTGCGGGTTCTGCACGGACATCTGCGTGCTCCACACGACCTCGGACCTCCGGAACCGCGATTACGAGGTGGTGGTCCGGGCCGAGGGATGCGAGACGTTCGATGCGCCGGGCCACGACCACGACCAGGTCAACCGGTGGGCGCTCTCGCACATCGAGCGGATCCTCGGCGCCCGGGTCAGCTGAGGCCGTGACCGGGGTCACCGTGCGGGCCCCGGTGCTGTGGCTCACGGAGCTCGCGCCGGTGCGCGCGCTCATCACCCGGAGCGGCTTGGGACGGCGGGTCGCCCTTCGGTTCGTGGCCGGCGAACGGCTCGAGGAGGGGCTCCGGGCGGCCCGCGTCCTTCGGCGCCGGGGGATCGCAGCGATGCTCGACCACCTCGGGGAGAACGTGACCTCGGAGGCCCAGGCCTCCGCCGCGGCCGACGGGTACGCGCTCGCGCTGAAGCGGATCCGAGAGGCGAAGGACCTCGAATGCAACATCGCCATCAAGCTGACCCAGCTCGGGCTCGATCGCTCCCTCGATCTCTGCCTCGAGAACACCGAGCGGGTGCTCGCGGCGGCCGAGCCCGCCGGCATCCTCGTGATGATCGACATGGAGTCCAGCGCGTACGTCGACCGGACGCTCGAGATCCTGCGCCGGCTCCGGTCGCGCCACGAAGGCGTGGGGGTGGCGATCCAGTCGATGCTCCGCCGCAGCGCCGAGGATGTGTTCGCGCTCCCCGACGGCGCCCCGGTCCGCCTGGTGAAGGGGGCGTACCTGGAGCCCTCCTCGGTGGCGTACCCGACCCGGGCCGAGGTGGATCGGTCGTTCGCCCGCCTGTTCGCCACTCTGCTGTCGCGCGGGCATCCCGTCCACGTGGCCACCCACGACCCACGCCTGCTGGCCGGGGCCTGCCGGCTGGTTGAGCGCCGGGGGGTGCCGTGGGGCCGGATCGAGCTCCAGATGCTCTACGGCATCCGCGCGGACCTCCAGCGCGACTACGCGGACCGAGGGTACCCTGTTCGTGCCTACGTCCCGTACGGCGCCGAGTGGTACCCGTACCTCACGCGGCGGCTGGCGGAGCGTCCGGCGAACCTGTGGTTCTTCGTAGGCAACCTCGTGAGGAGGACGGGATGACGGAGGAGCGCCGGGTGGCCTTCCTCGGGACCGGGAAGATGGGCGAGGCCCTGGTCGCCGGGCTGATCCGCTCGGGCCGGGCCCCCGAGGACATCGTGGTCACGGCCCGGCGTGAGGAGCGGGCCCGGGAGCTCGCCGAGCGCCACGGCGTGGAGGCCACGCTGTCCAACCCCGAGGCCGCGGCCCGCGCCCGCACGCTGGTGCTGACCGTGAAGCCCCAGGACATGGACGCCCTGCTCGAGCAGGTCGGAGACGCCATCACGCCCGACCACCTCGTGATCACGTTCGCCGCCGGGATCCGGTGCTCGTTCATCGAGAGCCGGGTGGCCGCCGGCGTGCCCGTGGTCCGGGTGATGTCGAACGTGCCGGTGCTCGTCGACGAGGCCATGTCGGCCATCAGCCCGGGCGCACACGCCGAGGACAAACACCTCGCCGTGGCCGAGGAGCTGCTGTCCTCGGTCGGGCGGGTGATCCGGCTCTCCGAGGTCCACCAAGACGCCGTCACCGCGACCTCCGGGTCCGGCCCCGCCTACTTCGCGCTCCTGTCCGAGGCGATGATCGACGGGTGCATCCTCCTCGGCCTGTCGCGGGACGTGGCCACCGAGCTGATCGTCCAGACGATGCTGGGCTCGGCCAAGATGCTCCGCGACACGGGGATGCATCCCGTCGAGGTTCGCGAGATGGTCACCTCGCCCGGCGGGACCACGATCGCCGCGATCCGCCACCTCGAGCAGGCCGGCGTCAGGGCGGCGTTCCTGAACGCGATCGAGGCGGCCCGCCAGCGCAGCGCGGAGCTGGCCAAGGGCAGCGAGGCCGAGGAGCTGTAGGGATGGGGCGGGGCGATCGACGCCGGGTCCGGTGGGCCCGCGACCGGGCACGGAAGCGGAAGGACAGGGACCGCCGGCGCGCCGAGGAGCGCGCGGCCGCGCGCAAGGGGCGGGGGCAGGCGTAGCGGGGCCCGTCCGGGGGTGGCGCGAGCCGGGTTCGCCGCACGCGTACCGTGACCTGTTCATCCGGCACGTCCGGGAGACGATCCTCGGGTTCTGGGAGCGAGCCGTGGACCCATCGGGCGGCTTCCACACCGACCTCGACCGCCGCGGCCGGCCCCGAGGTGCTCAGCGCCGCTTCGTCGTGCACGTGGCCCGGCTCGTGTGGTCCTTCGCCGCGGGCCACCGGGCCGGGATCGGATCGTATCTGCCGCTCGCCGAGCGGGCCGCGGAGACCCTCGACCGGCTGTGGGACCCCCGCCGCGGTGGGTGGCGCCAGGAGATCGAGCGCGACGGCTCGGTCGTCGACCCGTCCCGCCGCCTCTACGGGCAGACGTTCGGGATCTTCGCCATGGCCGAGCTGGCGCTGGCGTCGGGGTCCGGTCCGGCTCGCGACCGGGCGCTGGAGGCCGTCGAGCTGTTGAC
>JBQGDK010000176.1:0-3712 GCA_052039025.1 Actinomycetota bacterium | reverse complement strand
GTCGGAAGCCCACCCGTGCGCTAGGCTGAGCCGGGCCAGCCTTGGCCCCGATACCGTAAGGAGGACGGTTGGCCCAGGCCATCTCGACCCGGTACTCCCCCGGCACCAGGCTGGGTGGCCGCTACGACGTGATCAGGCCCCTCGGGTGGGGCGGGATGGCCGAGGTGTACCTCACGGTCGACCGCCAGCTCGGACGCGAGGTCGCCGTGAAGGTGATCCGGGAGCGGTACGCCGAGGACGAGCGGTTCGTGGCCCGGTTCCGACGGGAGGCCCGGGCCGCCGCCTCCCTCAGCCACCCGAACGTGGTCGCCGTCCACGACGTCGGGGTCCACGAGGGGAGCCCCTTCATCGTCATGGAGTACGTCCCCGGCCGGACCCTGGCCGAGCTCCTCCGGGACAACGGCCCGATGCAGCCCGGCCGGGCGGCCGAGGTCGGCGAGGCCGTGGCCCGGGCCCTCGGCGCGGCCCACGCGGCCGGGATCGTCCACCGCGACGTCAAGCCCGGCAACGTCATGCTCACGGCCGACGGACGGATCAAGGTCCTCGACTTCGGGATCGCCCGGGCCCTCCGGTGGACGCCCCTCACCGATACACCGGCGGTTCAGGGGACGGCCGAGTACATGGCCCCCGAGTACGTCAAGGGCGACGGCGCCGACCCGAGGTCCGACCTGTACTCGCTCGGCGTGGTCCTGTACGAGCTGCTGACCGGCCGCCCGCCGTTCACCGGCGACTCGCCGCTCCAGGTCGCCTACAAGCACCTCGAGGAGGCCCCGGCGCCTCCCGAGGCGATCCGCCCCGGCCTCCCGGCCGGCCTCACCGCCGTGGTGCTGCGGTGCCTGGCGAAGCACCCGGGAGACCGGTACCGGCGGGCCGAGGAGCTCGCCGCCGACCTCGGCCGGCTCCAGACCGGACGCCCGGCGGCCACCGCCCCGATCCCCCGGGACCGGACCAGGGTGCTGCGGACGGGCGGGCCGGAGGAGGCGACGCCCCCTCGACGCCGGAGGCGAAGGGTCTGGGCGGGCGTGATCGCCGGCATCGCGGCCGGCGTGGTCGTGATCCTCGCGCTGTCCCTCCTTCCACTGTTGGCGGACGCGGACAGGCCCCGCCCGGGGCGGCGGCCCCTCCGGCCTCCCACCGGGCTCGAGGCCCGGGGCGAGTGCAGCGGGTTCCTCCAGGCCGAGGTCACCCTGTCGTGGGAGCCGACCGTGTCCTCGTTCGCCGACGGCTACGAGGTCTACCGGTCCACGGTCAGCGGGGGCCCGTACGAGCGGGTCGGCGTGGTCCCCGGCCACGGCACCACGGCCTACGTCGATGAGAACGTGGGGGTCGGCGGGACCTACTACTACGTGGTGAAGTCGACCACCGGCCGGCACGACGGCCCGCCCAGCGAGCAGGTCGGGGTGGGTACGCCGGTCGGCTGCCTCTTCTGAGCGCGGCTCACGGCGTTCGGAGCGCCGTGGCGAACCCCGGGGGCTCCTCGGGGCCCGGCACCTCGCACAGGTTCGAGGTGGCCCCTTGGGCCTCGGCCCGTGGTGGCCCCTCGACGAGCTCGCCCACGTCGACCTCGACCACGCCGACCCGGATCCGAACCGGCAGCCGGTCGAGCCCGCGATCGATCGGGCCGGCCAGCACCCGGCCGAACCGATCGAACACCGCCCCGTCGGCGGCCTGAAACGCGTCGGCGAACCGACAGTAGACGACGCGTGATCCGCCGCCCGGCGTGACGGCCGAGAGCGCCAGCGGCACCGGCTCGATGTGCACGATGAACGCCCCAAGGCCTGGCCGGTACACGATGCCCTCGGCCTCGAGGTCCTCGAGCGTGACCGCCGCCCGCCACTCCCCGCGCCCGACCGACAGGAGGTACGCCGCGGGGAGCACCACCAGCAGGCCGACCAGGATGACCAGCGAACGGCGGCGGCCGGCGCCCGGAGGGGGGAGTCCGGCCCTGTGCCCGTTGCCGAGGACCCGGTCGTCCACCGCCGTCAGGGGACGACGGCCACGCCGACGAGCTCGACCCGGGCCTCGGGGTCGAACAGCTCGGTGGTCCCGATCAGGGCCATGGCCGGGTAGTGCTTGCCGAACCGTCCTCGCCACGTCTCACCGAGCTCACGCAGGCGGTTCCGGTACTCGCCGACGTCGGTCGCGTAGATCGTCAGGTGCACGAGGTGCTCGGGCTCGCCGCCGGCGGCTCGGAGCGCCTCGAGCACGTTGGCGCAGGCCTGGTCGAACTGCCCAACGAGGTCGTGGTCGATCGACCCGTCCGGGCGATGCCCGGCCTGACCGCCGAGGTACACGGCGGTCCCAGCCGCGGCCATCGTGGCGTGCGCGTACCCGCTCGGCGGGGGGAGCGAGTCGGGGTTGACGTTGCGGTGAGGGCCGTCCGTCACCGGCCCCTCCAGATGGGGTCCCGGCCCTCGCGGAACGCCCGGTAGAACTCGCGGTGGTCCTCGCTGGTCATCAGGAGGGCCTGAGCCATGGCCTCGAGCTCGAGCGAGCCGGAGAGGTCGAGGTCCTGCTCCCTGCTGAGCAGCATCTTGGTGGTGGCGTGGGCCAGCGCCGGACCCTCGGCCAGCCGCCGGGCCAGCGCCGCGGCCTCGCTCGGGAGCGCGTCGTCGTCCACCACCCGGTACGCCAGGCCGACCTCCTCGGCCCGCTCGGCCGACACGTCGCCGCCGAGCAGGAGCAGTTCTGCCGCTCGGCCCAACCCGACCAGCCGGGGCAGGAGGTACGCCGCTCCCATGTCGGCCCCGGCCAGGCCGACCCGGACGAACAGGAACGCCAGCTTCGCCGACCGGGCCAGCACCCGGAGGTCCGCGGCCAGCGCGATCACCGCGCCGGCGCCCGCGGCCACCCCGTTCACCGCGGCCACGACCGGCTGGGGGCACTCCCGGATCCGCTGGACCACCGAGCCCGTCATCCTGGTGAAGTCGAGCAGGTCCCTCGAGCCCATCCCCTGGAGCGCCCCGATGATCTCGTCGACGTCCCCTCCCGAGCAGAATCCCCGGCCCGTCCCGGTGATCACCACGGCCCGAACGCCTTCGCGGTGCGGCAGCTCTGCCAACAGGTCGCGGAGGTCCGCGTACACCTCGAACGTCAGCGCATTGAGCCGCTCCGGCCGGTCGAACGTGACCGTGGCCACGCCGTCCTCCACCTCGAATCGGAAGTGCTTCCAGTCCTCGGTGAATGGGACGGAACCGCGGAACGGGGTCACCGGGTCAGTCGAACGCGTCGATCCCGGTGAGGGCCTTGCCCAGGATCAGCGTGTGGATCTCATGCGTGCCCTCGTACGTGTACACCGACTCTAGGTTGTTCATGTGCCGGACGATCGGGTACTCGAGCGTGATGCCGTTCGCGCCGAGGATCGACCGGGACTCCCGGCAGATCGCCAGGGCCTGGTGGACGTTGTTGAGCTTGCCGAACGAGACCTGCTCGGGGCGGATCCGGCCCTCGTCCTTCATCCGCCCGAGGTGCAGGGCCAGCAGCATGCCCTTGCCGATCTCCACGGCCATGTCCACGAGCTTGCGCTGGGTCAGCTGGAACGAGCCGATCGGCTTCCCGAACTGGTTCCGGGTCTTCGCGTACTCCAGCGCGGCCTCGAAGCACGCCCGGGCCGCCCCCATCGAGCCCCACACGATCCCGTACCGGGCCTCGGACAGGCACGACAGCGGGCCGCGCATCCCGGTCACCTCGGGCAGCACCGAGTCCTCCGGCA
>JBQGDK010000175.1:0-1894 GCA_052039025.1 Actinomycetota bacterium | reverse complement strand
CCGGCCGTCATCTCGGAGATCGCCAGGGTGCTCCGCCCCGACGGTGTCCTGGTGTTCGACACGATCAACGACACCCTGTGGTCCCGCATCTCGCTGGTCGTCCTCGGCGAGCGGATCCCCGGTGGCCCACCACCCCTGATCCACGATCCGGCGCTGTTCGTCCGGCCCGAGCGGCTGGCGGAGCTCCTCGGTCGGCATGGGTTCCGGATCAGGGTTCGGGGCCTCCGACCGTCGTTCCGCGATTACCTGGGGTTCCTCCTCGGACGGCGGGACTCGGTCCGCTTGCAGCCCACTCGCTCGCTGGCTTCGGTCTACCAGGGAGTGGGGAGGAAGGCGTCATGACCGATGCCGTGGCGAAGGCGGAACGGGTGGCGCCGGCCATGGCCCGCAGGGCCGCCGAGTACGACCGCGACGCGGCCTTCCCCCAGCGTGACGTCGAGGAGCTCCGCGAGGAAGGCCTCCTCGGGCTGATGGTCCCGGCCCGGCTGGGGGGACTGGGCGCGGGATTCGAGGAGTACACCCGGGTCGGCATCGCGCTGGCGGGAGGCAACGCGTCAACAGCCCTGATCTTCAACATGCATGCCTCCGTCACCGGCGGCCTGGCGTCGATCTCGGACCAGCTCGCCTCCGGGCTGGGTGCCGCCGGGTCGTTCCCGGAGGCCCGCGACCGGATCCTCCGCGCCGCGGCGGACGGGGCCATGTACGGTGTGGCCATCACCGAGCCAGAGGTGGGCTCACGGCTGTCGGCGCTGCGGTCCTGGTACGAACCGGAAGGCGGCGGCTACAGGATCCGGGGGACGAAGACCTTCTGCTCCGGGGCCGGACACCTCGATGCCTACCTGGTGGCCGCCCGGCGGGCCGGATCCGCCGACGACCCGCCGGTGGTCTCGTACTTCCTGGTCTCCGACGGGGAAGGGCTTCGGGTCGATCGCACCTGGGACCCCCTGGGGATGCGGGCCACCGCCAGCAACGGGATGGCCATCGACGCGTGGGTGCCTGAGGACGCCCTCCTCGGGGGGGTCGAGGGCCTGGTCCTGCCGCTCGCGAACGCCATGCCCCAGTGGCTGGTGGCGTCGTACGCCGCGGTCTACGTGGGCCTGGCCGAGGCCGCGGTCCGCGAGGCCGTCTCCTACCTCCGGCACCGGGCGGTGGGCGGCCAGCGTGGCGCCCTGGCCGGGCTCCCGGCAGTACGGCAGCGGGTCGGTCGGGCCGAGGCCGAGGTCCAGGCGGCCCGGCTGGCCCTGGAGCGGGCGGCGCGGCAGGTCGACCTCCGGCCCGGTGACCCGGAGACGAACCGGTGGACGTACCGGGCCAAGCTGTTGGCGGGCGACGTGGCCATGCGGGTGGCGGCGAGTATGGCCGAGGCGTGCGGGCTCGGGGCCCTCCGTCGCGGCTCCCCGCTGGAGCGGATCCTCCGGGACGCCCGCAGCGGGGCCGTCATGCCGCCGTCGAGCGACGTGGCCGGCGACCACCTCGGGGCCATCGCCCTGGGCGTCGAGGAAGAGGGGGTGAAGCCGTGGTAGGCGCGGTCATCGCCGGCATCGGCTCGGCCGTCCCCACCGCGGTCTCCCAGGAGGAGCTGTGGGACGGGTTCTTCGCCGACCACTACGGGGGAAACCGATTGGCGGAGCGCCTGTGGCGCCGAGCCGGCGTCGCCACCAGGCACGGCGTGGCCATCCCGTGGAAAGAGGACGTCCGCGACTGGGGCACGGCGGCCAGGCTCGAGCGGTTCGTCGAGGAGGCCGTGCCGCTCGGACGCGAGGCGCTGGAGGGGTGCCTGGCGGATGCCCGGCTCTCACCCCACGAGGTGGACGCCCTGACCGTGGCCACGTGCACCGGGTACGCCACGCCGGGGCTGGACATCCTGCTGGCCCGGGAGCTCGGCCTCCCCGAG
>JBQGDK010000174.1:0-42582 GCA_052039025.1 Actinomycetota bacterium | reverse complement strand
AGCGCGTTCGCCCCGATCAGCAGCCGCCGCCGGTCCCACCGGTCGATCAGCACGCCGACGAACGGGCTGAACAGCGTGTACGGGAGGAAGGTCAGCAGGACGACGAGCAGGGCCTCGCGCGGTGTGCGGGCCGACTCCGGGTCGAACCCCGCGGCCCCGCCGAACGTGATCAGCTTGGCCAGCGCCGTGGCCACCAGCCCGTCCGCCATCTGTCCCAGCCACTGCGCACCCATGAGCGCGGTGAAGTGGCGGTTGCGGAACAGCTCCGAGGCGTCGTCGATGATCCGGGCCGGCACCGCCACGATCCGGTCGCGCCGCCGCCGGAGCGCCTCGGGCGGCCGCCAGAACAACGCCACGGCGACCGCGATCGCCCACGAGATCCACCCGACCGCCGGCGTGAACGGCCCCCGGAGGATCGCCACCAGGAGCACGCCGGCGGTGGTCACCGCGGCCACCGAGAACAGCGGGATCAGCGCCAGGGCCTCGGGCCAGGACCGCCGGTCGAGCCGCCGGTAGAACAGCCATCCCGGCACCACCAGGAGCAAGATCAGCCGGAGGAAGGACAGGATCGTCCCACCGAGCCCGCTGAACGGCCCCGGGGGATCCTGGGCGAACGAACGAGCCTCGCCGGCCCGGGCCGCGGCCGCGCCGACCGCCTCCTCGTCCACCGGCGAGCCCCCGACCTCGGGCAGGACGAACAGCCCGGTGTCGCCGACCTCGACGCACGTCGACGCATCGCACGAGGCCAGGAAGTCGGCGTTCGTGGTCTCCTCGTTCATGATCGCGGGCATGAGCACCGCGACGTTTCGGTCGCCCTCCAGGACGGGGAGCGCTTCGTCGGCCGTGTCGGCGGCGACGTCGTTGTAGACCTCGTCGTCGAACGTGCTGGCCCGTCCGGCCTCGAGGTCCTCGATCGTCCCGTAGTAGATCGCCACGTCGTCGATCTGGTCGCCCTCGATCCCGGCGTAGATCGCGTTCGCGAAGTTCTTGTACTCCCCGTACGGGAGCGGGGCCGATCCCTGGGCGTCGACTACGAACAACGCGGCCTCGTCATCAGGCGTGGCTCGCAGGTACGCCGAGGCCGCGGCGGTGGTCTCCCGCACCTCGGGGGTCAGCCAGGTGCCGCCGGCGTTCCACGCCGACAGCCCCCGGGACCACCATGTCGCCAGGACGAAGCCCACCACGACCACGGCCACCACCGTGGCCACCTGGCGCATGGTCCCCAGCTTCGTGGCGCCCCAGATCACCAGGAACAGGCCCACCGAGGCCAGCAGCTCGGGGGCCAGAGTGGCGTTGAAGAAGCGGAAATAGGGGTACGCCGCCCCGATCACGAAGCCGAGCATCCCCAGGAGCGGGAGCGTCCACCCGACCGTCAGCTCCGCGAAGTACTCCTTCCGCCGGACCACCCTGATCAGGAGGTGGATGAGCCCCAGGGCCATCAGAGGGACCAGGATCAACAGCGGGTAGAACGGCTCCAGGCTCTTCAGCACGCTGAGGCTGCGGGTCACGAAGTAGTCGACGTCGGCCGGGGGCGGGACGGCGGCGTCGCTGAACGACGAGCGCGGGCCCCAGAGCCCGCCGAGCCAGAACGCGGCGGTCATGATCACCGCGACCGTGCCGGTGACGATGATCATGCCCTCCGAGCGCAGCGCCGCCAGCAGGGAGCGCTCGCGCAGGAACCGGTACCCGGTCACCGCGCCCATGGCCAGCAGGAAGATCGCCAGCGTGGTGGGGTGGCTGAGCCCGGCCAGGAACATGAACACTGTTGCCGCCACCCGCGCGCCCCACGAGTCCTGCATCCGGTCCATCAGCAGCAGCACGCCGCCGAGGAGCGCCAGCGACATGAAGTTGTCCATGTAGCCGAAGAACCGTTGGAGGAGGAACAGCGCCGGGACGGCCACGAGCGTCAGGTAGAACAGGAGCCAGTTGCGGCGGTGCTTCCAGGCGAACGCGGCCATGGCCGCTCCGGCCAGGATCCGGAAGAAGATGGAGAGGATCACCGTGGGCACGGCGGCGTCGACCCCCCCGACCGTGCGCATCGCCGCGGCCAACACGGGCTCGGCGATCCGGTAGCCACCGGCCAGCGAGCCGACCGCGCCCCGGAGCTCGATCATCGCTCCGGGCTCCTCGTTCATCAGGTACTCGACCCGCCACTGGTAGTAGGCGGTGTCGAAGGCCGGCACGGCGCGCGAGGCGTCGGTGATGAACTGCCACCCCATGGCCAGCGCCACGGCCGTCACCACCAGGATGCCCACGATCGGGCGTCCGCCCAGCGCCTGGAGCCGTGAGGCCGGGGTGCCGGGCCGGGCCGGCGTCTCCGGGGCGTGCAGGTCGGTCGCTCCCATCCCTTCCTCCTCGCTCAGCCCTCGGCGCACCGCAGCGCGTCGAGGATCGCCCCGGGGAACGCGGCCCGGAACAGCCGCTCGTCCCGCAACGGCTCGGGGACCGCCGAGGGGTCCGCCGCGTTGTCCGCCGGGGTGTAACTCATCAGGAAGTCCGCGATGTCCTCGAGGGTGTGTCCCTGCTCCTCGAGCTCGGCCAGGTTGATCCACAGCTGGGTCACCCGGAAGCTCTGGAGCACGTTGACGTCGTCTCCGTCGGTGTCGAACGCCGCGTTGATGTCGTCCTGCAGGGTCCCCTGGTCGATCATGAACGCGTCCGGCAGGTTGGGCGTCGACCCGTGATCGGCCGTCAGGGCCATCACCCATTCGCCCTCCCCGACCTCCCGGTCGAGCAGCCGTGTCAGCGCGACGAACTCCTCAGCGCTGGACCGGACCACGGCCTCCATCTGGGGGCTCGGGAAGCTCCACCGGTGGCCCATCTTGTCGATCTGCTTGTAGTTCGTGAACAGCAGGTCGGGGACGTCGTCCTGGCCGAACCCCTCCCGTCGCATCACCTCGCGGATCACGCCGGTCTGGTACCGGGCGTACGCGGGCGTGTGAAGGATGTCGTCGGGGGTCTCCAGGGGGTGCTGGAGCCACACGCCGTCGAGGGCGCCGTCCTGGAGGTCGAGGCCCCGCACCTCCTCCTCGAGCCCCGGGATGTCGTTGACCCACTCCTCGAACCGGAAGAACTCCAGGTTCTCGGGGGTGAGCCCCCAGATGCCGGCGCGCTGGCCCAGCGCCAGGTCGGCATCGGCGCCCTCGAGGTACGAGCCGTGTCCCATCATCCCGAGCGCCGGCTCCGACGCGATGAACCCGACCACGGGGTCGTTCCCGTTGGCGCGGTCGAACTCGTCGGCCAGCGTGGGGTTCTGCATGTAGCCCGGTCCCGACAGGATCGGACCGACCAGCCGGTCGCCGTCTCGGATCCGCAGGTCGAGCACGCCGTGCGTCTTCGGGTACGCCCCGGTCCCCATGCTGGCGTGGATCGCCGGGGTGACCGAGGGGGATGACCCCACGGTGGCGCGCTCGAACCACGCCCCCCGAGGGACCAGGCGGGCCAGCGGCTGCCACGCCTGCGGATACTCGTCCATGACGTTGCGCCCGCCGCCGTCCCACACCACCAAGAGGATCAGCCTCGGCGGGTCCGGGTTCCCGGCGACGGCCTCCTCGAGGGCCCGGCCGTCGGGGGCGTCGAACTCGAAGCCGAGGTGCCGGGCCAGGGTCGGCGCGAGGTCCGGCATCGTCACCGGCCGGTCGATCTCGCCGACGGGGGGGACGTGGCCGGGCCCGTAGAAGAAGAACGGGACGCGCTGCAGGTAGTTCCACGGCCCCGAGTGGGACCACAGGCCGAAGTAGTGGGGCGGGCGCAGCACGAACTGGATCTCGCCGGACTTCCCGGTGATGTAGCCGTTGCGGATCCGCTCGAGCTGGACGCGCGGCAGGCCGCAGGCGAGATCGGCGAACCGGCCCGTGGCCACCTCGCCGGGGGAGGGAGGAGGGGACGCCGGCGAAGAGACCCCGTCGGGCTGAGGCTCGTTCGACGAGGCGTTCGATGTGCACGCGGCAGCCACCACGAGGCACAGGAGGACGAGTCGCCGGACGATCACGTTCGAGCGAGGGTCCGAGCCAGCACGGCGGAAGAGTGTAGCCGATGCCTCAGGGCTGCCCCGAGAGGCGCTCGGGGAGCACGCCGGCGCGAGACAGCGCCGCGTCGATCTCCGAGGCCCCGGCGCACCGGAGGAACGGGGCCTGGGGCTGGTGCTCCTGGAACGCCGCGGCCAGCGACTCGCCGGGGTCGGCCGCCACGGCCATCACGGCCGTGTAGTGGAACCGCCGGTCCCGCAGCCAGGCCTCGGGTGCCTCGAGCGGGCCGGCGGCCTCGACCCCCGCGGCGCCGAGCCGGTCGACGTCCGGCGCCTCCCCGGTGGCCAGGAACGTGATCCGGCCCGCGGGGTGGCGCTCGGCGAGCGCATCGAGGACCTCGGCGGGGGCCGAGGGCGCCGCCAGGAGGATCCGGACCGGCGCCTCCGCGTCCCGGGCGGCCAGCACCCGGTGGGCGTGCTCGGGGACGCCGGCCTCCGGGCGGGGCGGCCGCTCGGCCAGGACGTGCCCCCATCGTTCGCGGAGGATCGCCGCGTGCTTCTCGACGAGCGTGGCCGCGGCTCGCTCGTCGAGCCCGCTCGAGCCGAACCGCGCGTGGACCACCGCGGAGCGGGGCTCGTACACGGTTCGCCGCCCGCGCTCACGCATCCGCAGCTGCAGGTCGACGTCCTCGCAGTACGCCGGTACGAAGGCCGGATCGAACCCACCGGCGTCGAGGAAGTCCCGTCGTCGCAGCAGCAGGCAGGCCGCGGAGCCGTAGTCGATGGTCCGTCGGAACCGGTACGCGGGCTCGGCGGGGGAGTCCCCGAACCCGTACATCAGCGTGGAGGCGTCCTCGAACAGGAGCCCCCCGGCCTCCTGAACCGTCCGATCCTCGTTCAGGAACATCGGGACCGCCGCGGCGATCTCGGGGTCCGAGGTGAGGCTCTCGACGAGCGGCTCGAGCCAGCCGGGGCCGACCAGCGTGTCCGTGTTGAGGAACAGCACGAGCTCCCCGCCGGCCCGATCGGCGGCCCGGTTCGCGGCCGGGCCAAACCCCTCGTTGCGGTCGTTCTCGAGCACCTCGGCGCCGGTGATCTCCTCGCGGAGGCGGGCGGCCACGTCCTCGGGGGTGGGGTTGTCGACGATGACGACCTCGAACGGCAGCGCGGTGTGCTCGACCAGGGCCTCCAGGGCGCGGCGGGTGAGACCCCAGCCGCCGAACGTGACCATGACCACCGAGACGAGGGGGCGGTCCGGCCGGGGGAGGGCGAGGACGCTCACCGGCGGAACAGCGACCGGACCCGCCCGTAGGCGTTCCGCAGGCCGGTGGTGTAGCGGAACGTCTTCGTGTTGAGGACGCTCCGGAGCTCGCCCTCCCTGCCCACGACCTCGCGCCGGAGGACCTCGTTCTCCCGCTCGAGGTCGTCGATCCGGCGCTCGGCCCACGTCCGGTACTCGCGGTGGCGGCGCTCGGCCTCGGCCACCCGATCGGCCATCCGGGACCGGCCGGCCGCGGATCGCCGGACCTGGGTCCGATAGGCCTCGCGGACGGCCTCGAGCTCGTCCTGGGGGTTCCCCTCTCGCATGCTGCTCCTGGACGGTGAGCGGGCGGCCGGGGGCATCATACCGGCCTTGACAGGCGCCCCGGCCCGGCGCTACCGTATCGAACATACGTTCGAGTCCCGGAGGAGCCGTTGTCCAAGCGCTACGACCAGGAGGTGGAGGTCGAGCGGGACGCCGGGATGCCGGCGGCCTTCTCCTGGCGGGGACGGCGGTGGCTGGTGGCCGACGTGATCGGCCGGTGGCGGATCGAGGGTCGGTGGTGGGCCGAGGGCCGGGACCGGGAGTACTGGCGGGTCGAGGCTCGGGGCGGCGCGGTGTTCGACCTGTATCACGACCGCCAGGGCGGCCGTTGGCATCTGGAGCGGGTCTGGGACTGACCGACCGTCTATCCTTTGGTGGACCCGGAGGTGCTGACGTGTCGGAGACGGAGCGAGCGCGCGAGGGCCTGGAGCGGGAGCTGTACTGGCTCGGTGGCGAGGACGGCGACGCCGCCACCAAGGCGCAGCAGGCCCGGGTGGCCGCCGACCGCCTCCTGCAGCGGCTCCGCCGGGACGCGGCCCAGGCGGCCCCGTGGGGGGATCCCAGCCTGGCCTCGGGGAGCGGGACAAGGCGGCGGTTCAAGATCGTCCTCCACCGGATGCTCCGTCCGATCACCCGCCGGTACGACCGGCTGGCCGCCGAGCTCGCCGCGGTCCAGGTGACCCTGGCCGACTGCGTGCTCCAGCTCGAGGCCGAGACGAACCGACTCCGCGAGGAGCTGGCCAGGCTCACCGAGCCGGCCGAGGCCGCACCGCGGGGCCGACGCGGTCGCCCGTGAGGATCGCGGTCTGCCATCCGCAGACCCCCTTCGCCAGGGGGGGCGCGGAGATGCACACGGAGAGCCTGACCCGGGCGCTTCGCGTGGCCGGGCACGAGGCCGACATCCTGTCGATCCCGTTCAAGTGGTACCCGCCGGCCGAGCTCGTCCATCAGATGGCGATGTGGCGGAGCCTCGACCTGAGCGAGACCCACGGCCAGCCCGTGGACATGGTGATCGGGCTCCGGTTCCCCTCGTACCTGGTGCCGCACGAGCACAAGGTGGTGTGGCTGATCCACCAGCACCGCACCGCGTACGAGCTGTGGGACCACCCCCAGTTCGGCGACATCTCCCACCACGACGAGGGCGAGGCCGTCCGCGAGCTGATCCACCGGGCGGACCGGATCGCCCTCGGCGAGGCCAAGCGGATCTTCACGAACTCCGCGAACGTGCGGGACCGGCTATGGCGCAGCCTCGGCATGCCCGCGGAGGTCCTGTACCATCGCTCGTCGCTGTGCGAGGCGCTGCTGGGCATGGACGCCGTCCCTCCCGGCGACTACGTCCTGTTCCCGAGCCGGCTGGACCCGATCAAGCGACAGTCGCTGGCCGTCGAGGCGATGCGCCACGTCCGCCACGAGGTCCGGCTGGTGCTGGTGGGCACCGGCCCGGAGGAGGGGGCGCTCCGCCGGCAGGTCGAGCGCGCCGACCTCGACGGCCGCGTCGAGCTGGCCGGACACGTGAGCGAGGAGCGCCTCCTCGACCTCTACCGTGGCGCGCTGGCCGTGTACTACGGGCCGTACGACGAGGACTTCGGCTACGTCACCCAGGAGGCCATGGCCGCCCGGCGGCCGGTGGTCGTCACCAGCGACAGCGGTGGTCCCCTCGAGTTCGTCCGCGACGGCGCCACGGGTTTCGTGGTCCAGCCGAAGCCGCGAGCGATCGCGTCGGCGTTCGACCGGCTGGCCGCCGACCAGGCCGGGGCCGGGGAGCTCGGCGCGGAGGGCCGGGCCGCGATCGAGCGGGCCGTGCCCACCTGGCCCGAGGTCGTGGGCAGGCTGCTGGGCTGATGCCCAGGATCGTCGTCTTCGGGCCGCTCCCGCCCTCGCGCTCCCCGCTGGCGCGGAGCGCGCGGGCGCTGGTGCGGCTGCTGAAACGCTCGCTCCGGGGCCGGCACCACGTCCGGGGGATGTGGCCGGTGCCGGAGAGCGTCGAGGCGGCCCTGGCGACCGTGGACCTGCCCGTGTACTTCATGGCGAACGCGCCCGAGGAGCGAGAGATCTACCAGGTCGCCATGGAGCACCCCGGACTCGTGGTGCTGGAGGACCGCTCGCTGGAGCGGGTGATCCAGGTGCTGGCCCGGGCCCGCGACCCGATCGGGTTCGCCGGCCGCCGCGAGGCCGAGCGGCTGGCGGAGCGGCTCCCGGGCCTTGACCCCGACGTGCCGTGGTCCGCGCAGGCCGTGCGCCGGGCCCGCGGGGTGATCGTGCACTCCCAGGATCACCGCCGCGATCTGGAGCGGATCGGCTGCCGGACGCCGGTGTACGTGGCGCCGCCGCCCTCGGCCGGCGATCCGACCGGCTACCAGGAGGCCGTGGAGGCAACGCTCCGGCTCGTCCTGGACCCGGCCGAGTGGACGCTGGGCCGGTGGGCCTCGGCCCTGGCCGAGGCCGGGGTGAGCGGTGCCGCCCTGCGCGAGGGCTACGGGGTCCGGTACGCGGCCGCGCTCGAGGAGATCCGGACCTCGCCGGCCGGGGACGCCTGACCCCGGTCGATCAGGACGCGATCGCGGGAGGCGCGGGCGAGATCCAGTCCGGCCACTCCGGGAAGTCCTCGGGGAAGTCCCAGGGGTCCTTGGTGAGGCCCTTCAGCTTCGGCCGGGGATCGGGCGGCCGGGGCTTCCGATCGAAGTCGAAGACGTGCTCGAAGTTGTGGACCGTGTCGTAGCGCTCCGTGAGGTACGGCAGGTCCCAGTTGTCGGCGATGAACCGGAGCGGGCCCACGAAGTCGGAGACGTCGCGGTCGATGAAGCCCCGCCGCGCGTAGGGGGAGATCACCAGCATGGGCACGCGGAACCCGACGTCGATGTGGTCCAGCTTCGGGGGGACCACGTGGTCGTAGAACCCGCCCCACTCGTCCCAGGTGATGAAGATCGCCACCGAGTCCCACATGTCGCTGCGCATGATCCCGTTGACGACGTCGGTGACCCAGTTGTGGGCGTGCCCGGTCGAGTACGGGGGGTGGTCCGAGAGCTGGAACCGGGGAGTGATCCACGACACGGAGGGGAAGCGGTTGGCCTCGATGTCCTCGAGGATCCGGTCCACCGGTGCGTCGAGGACGTGCTTGTCCCACAGGTCGGTGCCGTACACGTTCTCGAATGCGGAGTAGGCCTGCCAGATGTAACCGGGCTGGTGCGGCGACGCGGCGTACGAGGCCCAGTCGATGCCCAGCTCGCTGAGCTGTTCGCCGACCGTGCGCATGTTGAAGCAGAGGTCGTGCTTCGTGACGAGCCCATCCTCGCCCTGGACAAGGACGTACACGTCGTCGCCCCAGGCGTCGCAGCCCCACGACTTGTACTGCCGGTCGCCCTCGCGGAGGACCCGGATGTTCTCTGGATTGTCGAGCGCGCCTCCGCCGGAGCCGGACACCCAGTACAGATGGTTCGGATAGGAGGGGCCCCGCTGGGACGCGAAGAAGTTGTCGCACAGCACGAACTCGCGGGCCCAGTGGTAGTAGTTGGGGATGTCCCGCTCGGAGAACTGCGAGTAGCCGTAGATCGGTCCGAACGCCCCGATGGCGAAGCCGTCCATCGACCCGCCGGCGAAGTTCTTGAGCGCTGCCGCGTGGTCGTGGGGCAGGTCGCCGGGGAGCCAGTCGGGACATTCGATCATCGGCACCTCCCGTCCGAACGACACCCCGACCTCCGTGCCGTTCGCCCCCGGGAACCGTCCGAACAGGTTGTCGAACGAGCGGTTCTCCAGCATCAGGTAGACGACGCGCTTGATCGGCCATCGCGTGTCGATGTCCTCCGGCGTCATGCCCTGGCGCTGGCGGGGCCGGGTCACGGCGCCACCGCTGGGCGTGCATGAGGCCGCCAAGAGGCCCGTGGCGGCCTTGGCGGACAGCGACAGGAACTCGCGCCGATCGATGGGGAGGCCCGGCATCGGTGGCTTATCCTACGGGAGCCGGTGCTCTTTCGACTGCTTCCCATGCTCGTCGCGGCGGCGCTCGCGTCGGCCGCGTGCACGGCCGACGAGCCGTCCCCGCAGGCCACCCCGCCGCTGGCCGTGTCGGAGCCTCCCCAGGAAGGCACGCCGCCCCCGCTCCCGGGCCGTGAGCTGACCGGTGACTGCGTCAACGGGTTCACGGACCTGGCACCGGAGGATCCCGCCCTGGCCGAGGCACTGCGGTTGCTGGGCAGGGCCACCGCGGTCTCGCCGGGGCGGTTCGAGGTCGTCGACATCCGGTACTTCGAGGGACCGGAGTCGCCGCCGTCGGAGCGGGAGTACCTGCTCAACGTGCGCCGGTGGTACGTGAAGGGAACGGTCCGGGGGGACGAGTCGTTCGCCGGCCGGTTCCTCATCGAGAAGCGCTCGTTCGGGGGCGGTGTGGTGGCGGTGGCGCCCTTCGACACGAGAGGGATCCGATCCCCGGACTGGGTGGGGTTCCAGCTTGTCGAGGGGTCCGAGCCCCGGGCGCATCCGGGCCTGCCGGGGGAGTGGGCCGGCGAGCCCTACGACTTCGTGACGGGGCTGGACCCCGAGACCCGGGAGAAGGTGTTCGGGTTCCCCGGGCTCCCCGTCGAGGTGGCCGGCTGCCTGGAGGGCACCTGAGGGGGGCGGTCCTCGGCTCGGCGGTGACGGTGATGCTGCTGGCGATGCCGCCGGCATCGGCGGCGCGGCCCCGCTGTCTCGGTGCCCAGGCCACCATCGTCGGTACGCCTGGGGATGAGGGGCTGGAGGGAACGAACGGCCCTGACGTCATCGTCGGCCTCGGAGGCACGGATGTGATCTCCGGTCTGGGAGGGGACGACCTGATCTGCGGTGGACCCGGGGGCTTCGGACCGGGGATCGACTCGGAGATCATCAACGGCGGGCCGGGCGATGATCAAATCAAGGGGGGAGCCGACCTGGACACGATCCTGGGCCGGCAGGGGGCGGACGTCCTGTGGGGCGGCAACGACTCCGACTACCTCTACGGCGGCGCCGGCCCGGACCGCCTCGACGGGGGGCGCGACGCCGACAGCCTGACCGGTGATGCTGGCAACGACCGCCTCGATGGAGGGGGCGGCTACGACTGGGCCGATTTCTCGCTGAGCGGCGGCCCGGTGCGCGCGGATCTGAGGATCGGCGCGGCCACGGGCGTGGGCCGGGACGTGTTGGTCCGCATCCGGAACCTCGACGGGTCCAACGCGCATCGGAACGTGCTCATCGGCAACGCCAAGCGCAACTCGCTGTTCGGCGGGAGCGTTCGGGATCTTATCGAGGGCCTTGGCGGCAACGACTTCCTCAACGGGATGGGCGGCCATGACCGGCTTAGCGGTGGGCGCGGATACGACGAGATGGGGTTTCCCGGTATCCCGGACGTCGGAGCCGAGGTGGATCTCGGTGCCGGACGGGCGGCCCACGGCCCGGACACCTACGCGCTGCTGGGGATCGAAGGTGCCTTCGGCACCGAGCAGGCGGACACGCTTGCCGGGAGCGGTGAGGCCAACCGGCTCGGGGGGTCCCTCGGTGACGACGTGATCTTCGGGCGAGAAGGAGACGATACCCTCGACGGCCACGACGGCACGGACACACTCGATGGAGGCGAGGGGACGGACCGATGTGTCGCCGGGGAGACCATGGTTAGCTGCGAAGCATGACCTTCCCTTGACGCCGCAGTGGGCCGGCGCCTAGGCTATCGAACGTACGTTCGGTTCCCTGCGGGAGGGCCATGCCAGGGTTCGTCCATCTGCACTGCCGGTCGGCGTTCTCGCTGAAGGACGGGGCGTACCTTCCCGAGGCGCTGGCCGAGCGGGCCGCCGCCCTGGGCATGCCGGCCGTGGCCATGACCGACGCCGATACGCTCCTCGGCGCTGTCCGGTTCGTCGACGCCTGCGAGCGGGTCGGCGTCCGTCCGATCCTCGGCGCCCGCCTCACCTTGGGGAGCGGCGGGGCCGACCGAGCAGGCGAGGCGGAGCGCCTCCGCGGAGCGCCCGCCCCGCGCGTGGTCCTGCTGGCGAGGGACGCGGCGGGGTACGCGAACCTGTGTCGGCTGATCACCCACGCGCACATGTCCGGGCAGCGGGGTGATCCGTCGCTCCGGCCGTCGGAGGTGATGGCCCGGGCCGGCGGGCTGGCGTGCCTCCTGGGGCCGGAGTCGCCCCCGGGCCGGCTGGCGGTGTCGGGCCGGCCGGGCGCGGCACGGGAGCTGCTCCGGCCGTGGCGGGAGGCGTTCGGCCAGTGGTGCGTGGTCGAGGTGCGGAACCACGTGGAGCCGGGGAGCGCCTCGGAGATCCGGGCGCTCCTGCGACTGGCCGAGGAGGCCGAGGTCCCGGCGGTGGCAACGAACGCGGTGCGCTACCTCGTCCCGGAAGACGCGTTCGTGGCCGACGCCCTCGAGTGCATGCGGGAGATCGTGCCGATCGCCGAGCACCACGTCAGCCGGAGGAACGCCGAGGGGTGGCTGAAGCCGGCGGCGGCGATGCGGGCGCTGTTCGCCGAGCGCCCCGAAGTGTGCGACGCCACCGTGCGGATCGCCGAGGCCTGCCGCTTCGACCTCGACCTGGGGAGCGTGCACTTCCCCGACTTCCCCACGCCGGCCGGGCGGAGCGCCACCTCGCTCCTGGCCGAGCGGTGCCACCGGGGCCTCGACGAGCGGGGGATGAGCCGGCGGCGCGAGGTCGTCGAGCGGCTGGACCGGGAGCTCGACGACATCCGACGCATGGGGTACTCCGCGTACTTCCTCACGGTGGCCGACATCGTCAGGGAGGTGAGGGCCATGGGGATCCGGTGCGCGGCCCGGGGCTCGGCGGCCGGCTCGCTGGTGTGCTACCTGACCGGGATCTCCGAGGTCGAACCGGTCCACCACGGCCTCCTGTTCGAGCGGTTCATCAACCCCCTCCGCGACGAGCTTCCGGACATCGACCTCGACGTCGAGTCGGCCCGCCGGGAGGAGGTCTACGACATGGTGCTCCGCCGGTACGGGGAGGACCGGTGCGCGTGCGTGACGATGGTCGACACGTACCGGGCCCGGGCCGCGGTGCGGGAGGTCGGGAAGGCCCTCGGGTATCCCGACGACGAGATCGACCGGGTGGCGAAGGCGTTCCCCCACGTGGGGGCGCACCGGATCCGCGACGCCCTGGAGACGCTCCCGGAGCTTCGCGGGTCGAACCTCGGCGCGGGCCAGCTCGAGGCGCTGTTCCGGGTGGCCGAGCGGCTCAACGGGTTCCCGCGGCACCTGGCCCTCCATCCGTCGGGCATCGTGCTGTCGGGCGACGACCTCCCGGACCGGGCGCCGATGGAGCGCTCGTTCGTCGGCCACCGGATGGTCCAGGCCGACAAGGACGACGTCGAGCGGCTCGGCCTCCTGAAGCTCGACGTGCTCGGGGTGCGGATGCTGTCGGCGATGCGCCACGCGCTCGGCGAGATCGAGCGGACCACCGGCGAGCGGGTCGACCTCGACCGGATCCCGACCGATGACGGCGCGACGTTCGAGCTGATCCGGGAGTCGCGGACGATCGGGTGCTTCCAGATCGAGTCACCGGGCCAGCGAGAGCTGCTCCAGAAGTTCCAGCCGACCCGGTTCGAGGACCTCATCGTCGACATCTCGCTGTTCCGTCCGGGGCCGGTGAAGTCCGACATGGTCACGCCGTTCCTGAACCGACGGCACCGGTGGGAGCGGCCCCGGTACGCGCACCCGATGCTCCGGCCGATCCTCCGGGAGACGCACGGCGTGATCGTGTACCACGAGCAGGTGATGCGGGTACTGGCCGCCTCGGGGTGCTCGCTGGCAGAGGCCGACCGGATCCGCCGCCACCTCGACGACGAGGTCGAGACCTCTGACCTCCGCCGCGGCTTCCTGTTCCGGGCCACGGCCGCCGGCCTCGGCTCCGAGGACGCCGAGACCGTGTGGCGCGAGCTGGCCTCGTTCGCATCGTTCGGGTTCTGCAAGGCTCACGCCGCGGCGTTCGCCGTGCCCACCTACCAGTCGGCGTGGCTGAAGGCCCACCACACCGCGGCGTTCCTGGCCGGCGTGCTCACCCACGAGCCCGGGATGTACCCGCGTCGGCTGATCCTCGAGGATGCCCGCCAGCACGGCATCCCGATCCTCCCCCTCGACGCGAATCACAGCGAGAAGACCTACACCGTGGAGGAGGTCGTCGAGGGCCGGGGCGGGCGCCGTCGAGGCGCCGGAAACATGGCCCCCTGGTTCGTTGGCTCGGCCGGGGGCGACTCACCGGCCGGAGACACGAACGAAGTCCGAGCAGCCTGCCCGGCCCCGCCGGCCGCTTCCGCGACCGACGAAGAGGACGGCCGACCCGCTCCACAGAGGTTCGGGATCAGGATCGGGCTGCAGGACGTGCACGGGATCTCCGACGAGGAGATCGGCTCGATCCTGGCGGCCCGAGCCGAGCAGCCGTTCGCCTCGGTGGTCGATCTCATGCGCCGGACGGAGGTGTCGCGCCCCGTGATCGAGGCCATGGCTCACGCCGGCGCGTTCGACGGGCTCGACGGTGCGGTTCGGGCCACCCGGCGCGATCGGCTGTACGTGGCCATGACCGCCGATCCCCAGCGGAGGGGCGAGCAGCTGGCCATGCCGTGGGGTGGCGACGACCGCCCGCCGGGCCTCCGCGAGTACACCGACGCCGAGCGGGTCCGGGCCGAGCTCGAGATCACCGGCATGGACGTGTCGCGCCACCTGCTGACGTTCTACGAGCCGGTGCTCGAGGCGATCGGGGCGGTCCGGTCGAGGGACCTCCGGCGCCGACGCGGCGATGAGATGGTCATGGTCGCCGGGGTGAAGGTGGCCTCGCAGACGCCCGCGGTCCGCAGCGGGCAGCGGATCATCTTCCTCACCCTCGACGACGCCACCGGGCCGATCGAGGTCACGGTGTTCGAGCGGGTCCAGGAGCGGTGCGCGCGCACGGTCTTCCACGGCTTCCTTCTGGCGGTGTGGGGGCGGCTGCGCCGGACCGGCATCGGCGGCGTCAGCGTGGCCGCCGAGGAGGTGTGGGACCTGGTGGCCCTGAGCCGGGCCCTCCGCGAGGGTAGGCTGGCCCGGAGCATGGCGGCCGCCGATGGATCGGCGGAGCGGTCACCGCGCAAGCTCTGGCACGCCAGCGGGGGATCGGCGGGGTGGTGACGGGCTCCAACCGGGATCGAAGCGAGGAGGAACACGCGCTCCCCGAGGAGATGCTCCTCGAGGTCCCCCGGCCGCACCCCGACTCCGGCCACCCGCCCAGGCTCCTGGCGATCCGCCCGTTCCTGTGGCTCGTGCTCGGGGAGATGTTGGCGAACGTGGGGCTGTGGGCGTTCTTCGTGGCCTCGGAGGGCGAGGCCGTGTTCCGGTTCGACGCCACCCCGACCCAGCTGGGGATCCTGATCTCCTCGTACTCGATCACGTTCGTGGCCGCCTCGCCGGTCATGGGGCTGGTGGCCGACCGGTGGAGCCCGAAGCGGCTGATCCTGCTGGCGCACACCGGGGCGTTCGTGTTCCTGTTCCTGGCCTCCCGAGCCCCCTCGCTCCCGGGGCTGTACGCGGCCACCGCGCTGTTCGGCCTGGCCGAGGCCGTGGTGTGGCCGGCCCGGGGCGCGCTGGTGCCGCTGCTGGTCGAGGAGCGCCGGCTCGTGCAGGCGAACGGGATGATGGGCGTGGCCTGGCAGGTCCCCCTGGTGATCGGCCCGGCGCTGGCGGCCCTGGCCGTACGGGCCCTCGGCTCCGACGGCCCGTACTACCTGGCGATGCTGGCCGTGGCGCTGTCGCTCCCGCTGTACGCGATGATCCCCGACCGCCGGAAGCGCCGCCCCGAGGAGTGGGAGCGGCTCCTGGGCGATCTCGCTGCCGGGTTCCGGGAGGGGCTGCGGACCCCGGCGATCCGGTCGGTGATCGTCCGAGCCGTGATCGCGTACCTCCTCCTGGGGATGGTGATCACGCTCGAGACGCTGTACATCCGGGAGATCCTCGAGCGGGGCCAGGACTTCCTGGGCGTGGCGTTCTCGCTGACCGGGGCGGGGGCGGCCCTGGGGTCCCTGGCTCTGGTGGGGCTGAAGCACGGCGCGGGGCGGGAGCACCTCCTGATGGCCGTCGGGCTCACCGGCGGGGGGGTCGGGTACTTCCTGTACATCGGGACGTCCTCGGCCGCGATCTCCCTGGTGGGGGCGTTCCTGTTCGGGGCGGGGTTCACGTTCTTCTCCTCGCCGAGCCAGGCGCTGATCCAGCGGGTGGCCGTCCACCCCGGGAAGGTCACCTCGGTGTACGCGATGCTGTCCGAGGGCGGGCCGCTGGTGGCGGCGCTCATGGTGGCCGCGCTCGGCGGGCTGATCACGGTTCAGCCCTGGCTGGTGGGCTCGGCGGTGCTGTTCACGGCGCTCGGCGTGGCGAGCTTCCCGGGGGCCCGGCGGCGCGGTCAGGTCCCGGCCCGGCGGCGAGATGGCGGGGCGCCGTGAGCGGCCGGACGTCCCCGGCCGAGCCGATCCTCCACGTCGACATGGACGCCTTCTACGCCTCGGTCGAGGTCCTGAAGGATCCGGCGCTCCGCGGACGGCCCGTGGTCGTGGGCGGCGCCGGCGCCCGCGGCGTGGTGATGTCGGCCTCGTACGAGGCCCGTCGGTTCGGCGTGTCCTCGGCCATGCCCTCGGCTCGGGCCCGGCGGCTGTGCCCCCAGGCGGTGTTCGCCCCCCCCGACTTCTCCGCGTACCGCGCGTACTCGACGCGCCTCCGCGAGGTGCTCCTGTCGTTCACCCCGTTCGTCGAGCCGCTGGCGCTCGACGAGGCCTTCCTCGACGTATCGGGGGCCACGCGGCTGTTCGGGCCGCCGGCCGAGATCGCCGCCGCGGTCCGGTCCCGGGTTCGGGACGAGCTGTCGCTGACCTGCTCGGTGGGGGTGGCGCCGAACAAGTTCCTGGCGAAGCTGGCGTCTGCGGCGGCGAAGCCCGACGGCGTGGTCGTGGTGGCCGCCGGCGAGGTCCTCGGCTTTCTCCACCCGCTGCCGGTCCGGGCGCTGTGGGGGGTGGGGGAGCGCACCCACGAGGTGCTGGAGCGCCTGGGCGCTCGGACCGTCGGCCAGCTGGCAGCGGTCCCGGTCCGGGTGCTCGAGCGGGCGCTCGGCGAGGCCCACGCCCGCCACCTGGCCGCGTTGGCGGGTGGCCACGACGATCGCCCGGTGGTCCCGTACGAGGCCCCCAAGCAGGTCAGTCACGAGGAGACGTTCGACCGCGACCTCGACGCCGAGGAGGATGTGCTGCGGGAGCTCCTGCGGCTCTCGCTTCGGGTGGCGGCTCGCCTGCGGTCCGAGGGCTACCGGGCCCGGACGGCGTCGATCAAGGTGCGCCTGGCCAGCTTCGCCACGCTCAACCGGTCGAGGACGCTGCCCGATCCCACCGATGTGGGAACCGAGCTCTCCAGCGTCGTGGCCGATCTGTATCGGGCCATCCCCGGGGCCCGCCGTCGGATCCGCCTCCTCGGCGTGGCCGCGTCGGGGCTGGTTCCGGCGGGAGCCGATCAGCTGGCGCTGGT
Source organism: Actinomycetota bacterium (assembly GCA_052039025.1). Lineage (GTDB taxonomy): Bacteria > Actinomycetota > UBA4738 > UBA4738 > CALAEC01 > CALAEC01. The sequence goes on along the minus strand of JBQGDK010000174.1, from coordinate 25,539 downwards.
CCGCGCGGGGCGGTGGGGCGACGCGGAGCGGGCCGTCGATCGGATCGAGCGGCGGTTCGGCGAGGGAGCCGCCCTGCCCGCCTCCCTCCTCGGGCCGGAGGGCAGGTAAGATCCGCCGTCCGTTCCTATAATGCGAAGGCCTGGGTAAGGAAGGGTCGGAGCGATGCCGCTGTCAGAGCACGAGCAGCGAATCCTGGAGGACATCGAGCGCCGGCTCCAGGAGGAAGACCCCCGGTTCGCCCAGCAGGTGGCCCGGAGCTCCCTCCATTCCCACGTCGCTCGCCGCCTGCGGTGGGGCGGGGTCGTGTTCGGGGCCGGCTTCGTCCTCCTGATGCTGTTCGCGGTGTCGGTCTGGCTCGCCATCGCCGGCTTCGGGATCATGCTGGTCTCGGCTCTGTTCGTGTACAACGAGCTTCGCCGGATCACCGGCGATCAGGCCCGCGCGCTCGGCACCTCGGGTCGGTTCTCGGTCCCGGGCCTGCTGGCCCGATGGAGCCAGCGGTTCCGGGGCGAACCACCCTCGGCCGACTGAGGGGTTCACGCCTCCCGGCGTCGCATCTACCAGCGGTGTTGCCTCCGGGTCACGCGATGGTCTACAAACCTTTCCGTTCTTCCCCCGGGGCGCGACCGCGGCCGCGTCCACGTGAAGTCGAGGCTCGGGGAACGGAGGGGCAGTGGACGCGTTCACGTCGCATCAGGCGTCGAGGCTGACCGGTTGCACGCCGCGCCAGCTTCGGTACTGGGATCAGATCGGGCTCGTCCCGCCGTCGATCCAGCGCACGGGGGGACGTTCAGGAGTCCCCCGCCTGTACTCCTTCCGTGATCTCGTCGCCCTGCGGGTGGTTCGCTCGCTCCTGGACGGCGGCATGTCCCTCCAGCGCGTTCGGCGGGCCTTCGAGTACCTGCGGGAGAACGCGGACCTCGAGGGCCACCTGTCCGAGGTCAAGCTGATCACCGATGGCGTCAGCATCTTCAAGGTGGCGCGGCGCAGAGGCGAGGTCGTGGACGCCCTCCGGCAGGGACAGATGGCGTTCTTCGTCGCCATCGACCAGATCGCTCGCTCCGTCGACGAGGACGTCGCGGTGTTCCGGCGGGACCGCGACCAGTTCATCCGGGCGCTCCGGGACGCGGCCCGCCAGGTCGGCGACGAGGCCCAGGCCTAGCGCGAGGTCCGCACCGGGGGGCGCAGGGCCCCGGCCACCGACCGCACGAACCCAGAGCGACGCCGAAGGTCGCGCAGCGCGCTCCGGGCTGCTGCCACGGCCTCCCGGGCCTGCTCCGGGGGAAGGTCCCCCGGGGCGTACATCGCCCGACCGGCGATGCCCGTCAGCCGGTCGAGGTCGTGGCCGGTGAGCCCGACCCTCGACAGCCTGGCCCGGTACTCCCACGGTGTCTCGCCGGGGGCCCTGCCCAGCCCGAGGTCGGCGGCCCCGGCCTCCAGCACCCGGAACGCGGCCATGGCCCGGTGCCGGGGGGTCCGGGCGCGGGTCACCGCGGCCCGCCGGACCACGGCCTTGACCGGAGGGGTCAGGACGAGCCCGATCACGGCCAGGGCCAGGAGCCCGACCATGACCTCCCGGAGCGGGAAGCCCTGGTCGGTCTCCGGGCCGGCCCGGTCGGGGAGCGGGAGGGGCGGGATCGGCGGTTCCTCGTTCGCGAACGCCTCGCGTTGGCTGGCGTTCGTGCCGCTCGCCGACGCCGGGTCGAGCTCGCCCCCCGGGCCGGCCGGGCCCGGCGCCAGCCCGGCCGGGACCTCCGTGAGGTAATCGGCGGTCGGGTTCGTCCTGGTCGGGGTGGGCTCGAACGCCACCCAGCCGTACTGGGGGAACAGGATCTCGGGCCACACGTGCACGTCGCCGGTCGTGATCCGGTACCGGCCGGTCCGGTCCGGGTCGCCCGCCTGGAACCCCAGCGCGACCCGGGCCGGGTACCCGAGGGCCCTGGCGAGGACGGCCATCGACCCGGCGAACTGCTCGCAGTATCCGCGGCGGGACTTCTCCAGGAAGAACAGGAGGTCGTCGATCCCGTGCCCGGCGGGCGCTCGCTCGTCGTAGGTGAACTCACGGAGGTGGTCCTGGATCGCCAAGAGCTTGCCGAAGGGCGTCTCGGCGTCCTCGGTCAGGTTCGCGGCGATCGCGTACACCCGCTCCGGCGTCCGGAGGGGAAGTCCCGTCAGCCGCGGCCCCGTGTCTCGGGGATCGAGGCGGTCGAGGCGCTCGGGCGATGGTTCCGGCGAGAAGGAGATCACCCGGTAGCGGAAGGCGGGCTCCAGTTCGTCCTCGGCGACGAGCATGCCGGCCTCGGGGTCCCATCTCGCGTCGATGCCTTCCATGGCCACGCTGGTCGGCCGGTACGCGGCCGGCAGCCACGGCGAGGAGAGTTCGCCGATCTCGACGGTGTGCTCGATCCGGGTCGCCTGGATGGGCCGCACGCCGCTGAGCGTGTCGAAGGGCGTGTCGACCGCGTCGCCGTCACGGGCCTCGGCGTCCGAGGGGCTCCACAGGCGCCCGTCGAACCGATCGAGGGTCACCAGTCGCCAGTACGCCGCGGTGTCGGTCTGGACCGTGAACAGGTCCGCCGGGGGGCGCTGGAGCAGGCTCGGGCGGATGTCCACGATCGGGCTGATCGTGACGCGCGCGTCGGGTCGGTTCAGCCGGAGGACCGGTCCCCCTTCGAGCCCGGGCAGCACCCCGGGTACGACCAGGGCCACACCGAGGGCGGCGAGGCCGAGCATCCGGGCCCACCGGGCCCCATCGCCGCCGGCCCGCCCGCTCAGGGACGGGCCCCAGGACCGCAGTCGCAGGAGCGCCCCGCCGAACAACACCGCGAAGGCGACCGCCAGGAACGCCACCACGTAGCCCGGGCGCGGCCCCTCGTCGGTGACCACCCCGGCGAACGCCAGCAGGGCGGCGGGAGGGAACAGCGGGAGGACGGCGCTCCGGGCCCGGATCGCCAGGGCGTGGGAGGCGGTGGCCGACGCCCACACGGCGATCACGCTCGCCGCCATGAGCGAGGCGAGCGGGGGAGCCGGGGCGACCTCGGCCGAGGCCCGCTCGCCGACCCGCTGCATGGCCCGGATGATCGCCCCGATCGTGTCATCGGTGGGGATGCCGGCCCAGGTCGTCCGGGGAAACGCCAGGACGCCCAGGGCCAGCACCAGGCCGGCGGCGGAGCCCAGGAGGGACAAGGCGAGGTGGCGCCGGGCCAGGAGCGCGGCCAGGCCGACCGCCGCGAGCCCGGCCACGGCGAGGCGGACGGCCGGCCACGTGCCGATGAACACGCGTCCGAACGAGGCCCCGGTGACCGCCCCGAGGGCCAGCAGCGCCGCTAGGAGGACGCGGCGGTCCGTCTGGCCGGTCGCTTGTCCCGCAGATCCCATATCTCTCGCAGCCTCCCCGAGGGGCGGAGGAGGAGCACCTCCCACCCCGCCCGGGTCAGTGAGGATCGGGCCGCGTGAGCGACCCGATCGTCCTCTCGGCTCGCCGGCAGGCCCGGCTCCCCGGCCTCCCGCGAGTGGATCAGCACGGCCAGCCGGGTGGCGAACCCACCGGACAGCCGGCTGAGCGCGGCGACCTCCTCGGGCGGCGGCACGTGGGTCACCACCACGAGGGAGGTGGCGGTGGCGGCGGCCGGCCGGAGCCCCCGGAGGCTCGGCGTCAGCTGGCGGGCCAGCGATGGCCGAACCATCGCCAGCAGCTCTAGGAACCCGTCCGTGTCGACCGGCTGGGCCGGCGTGTCGGCCAGGGCGAGCCGGAGCGTGAAGCCGGCCCGGAGGTGGTGCGCCCCGATCGAGGCGGCCACCGACACGGCGCGCTCGAAGGCCTCCGGCCACTCGCCCAGGGCGGAGACCCTGGTGTCGAGGAACAGCACCGCCGAGGCCCGACGGACCGCCTCGTCCTGCCGGATCATGAGCTCGCCTGTCCGGGCCACGCTCGGCCAGTGGATCTTCCGGAGGTCGTCGCCGATCTCGTAGCCACGCATCGTGTAGAAGTCGTCGCCGGACCGGAACAGCTGGCGGGTGGAGGACTCGCCGGCGCCGCCGACCGGCGCCGCCGACGGCGCCTGCCCGAGATCCTCGACGGCCGGATACACCACGACGTCGTGCCGGTCGCCGAAGTCGATCCGCTGGCGGACGAGGTCGAAGGGGTCCGCCACCCACGCCGAGAGCGGCCCGATGGTGTACCTGCCCCTGGCCCGGGGCGTGAAGTGGTAGGAGACCGTGTGCCCGGCCCCCGGCCGGATCTCCCCGGTGACCGCCCTGGCCGGGATCCCGAGGGAATGGGGGAGCCGGTCCTCGAGCAGGAGCAGCGAGGTCCGGCGGCGCCCGCGGTTGCGGAGGTCGAGGTCCACGCGGACCTTCGTCCCTGGGAACACCCGACGAAGCGACAGCCGACGGGTCGCGCCGAGGTCGTGCCGGGCCGTCCGGACCAGCAGCGCCGACAGCGGGACCAACGCCAGGAGCCCGACCGACGCCATGTGGAGGTCGGGCGCGCCCAGCGCCCGGGACGTGAGCCACAGGGCGAGAGCTCCACAGATGACGGCCCAGGCCCGGGTGGTCAGCACGGCTACCCGGTCACGGGGACCGGAACCTCGTCGAGCGCCTCGGCCAGGATCGTCTCGGCGTTTCGCCCGCTCATCGCGGCGTCGGCCGAGACGATCAGTCGGTGCGCCAGCACCGGGATCGCCAGCGCCTTGATGTCGTCGGGGATGGCGTAGTCCCGTCCGTCCGAAGCCGCCATGGCCCTGGTGGCCCGGAGCAGCATGATCGAGGCCCGGGGGCTGGCCCCCAGGTAGACGTCGGGGTGGCGGCGGGTGGCCTCGGCCAGATCCACGATGTACCGGCGGAGCGACTCGGCCACGAACACCTCACGGGCGGCGGCGATCATCCGGGCGGCGCCGGAGGCGTCGGTGACGGGACCGATGTCCTCGAGCGTGGAGTGGCTCCCGTGCGTGGCCAGGATCTCGACCTCCGACTCGGCCTCCGGGTACCCGATGGCCAGCCGCATCATGAACCGGTCGAGCTGAGCCTCCGGGAGGGGATAGGTGCCCTCGTGCTCGATGGGGTTCTGGGTGGCCACCACCATGAACGGCACCCCGAGCTGGTAGCTCACGGCGTCCACCGTGACCTGGCGCTCCTCCATCGACTCGAGGAGCGCAGACTGGGTCTTGGGGCTGGCCCGGTTGATCTCGTCCCCGAGGACGATGTTGGCGAAGATCGCGCCGGGCTTGAACTCGAAGTCCCCCCGCTCCTGGTTGTACACGTTCACCCCGGTGATGTCGGTGGGCAGCAGGTCGGGGGTGAACTGGATCCGCCGGAAGGAGCAGTCGAACGAGCGGGCCATGGCCTTGGCCAGCATGGTCTTGCCCACGCCGGGGACGTCCTCGATCAGGAGATGGCCTTCGGACAGCAGCGTCACCAGGGCCAGCCGGATCTCCTCGCGCTTGCCCTGGATGACCGTCTCGATGTTGCCGCGGATCTCGGCGAACTGCTTCTCGAACCAGTTCCAGTCCGGTTGCGCCACCCTGTCTCCCGGGATCGACGGAACGGCCGTCACGGCCCGCCACCCAATCTTACGGCCCGGCGAGGCTGAAGGTTCTCCCCGTATGATTCCGCCGGTGAGGGCACCGAAGGTGGTGGTGGAGGGCCGCGGGCCGGTGACGGTCGTCACCCTGAATCGGCCGGAGGTCCGCAACTGCATCGACGCCGAGACCGCGGGGTTGCTCTCGGAGGCCATCGAGGACTTCGCGGAGAACGACGCCGCGCGAGTCATGGTGGTCACCGGAGCCGGAGACGCTGCCTTCTGTTCCGGGGCGGATCTGAAGGACATCGAGGCCATCGTCGACCGGGCCGGAGGCCGGCGGCGCGCACCACTGGGCTTCTCCGACCTCGAGCCCGGGAAGCCCCGGATCGCCGCCGTCGAGGGATGGTGCATCGCTGGCGGTATCGAGCTGGCGTGCTGGTGCGACTTCGCGGTCGCGGGGCGAGGGGCGACCTTCGCCGCGTTCAGCCGCAGGTGGGGCGTGCCGTGGGTGGATGGGGGAACCCAGCGGATGGCCCGCCGGATCGGGGTGGGGGCCGCGCTGTACGTCCTGGAGACCGGGGAGGAGATCGACGCCGACCGGGCCCTGGCCCTCGGCTTGGTCCAGGAGGTGGTCCCGGCGGGAGAGGCTGTCGCGCGGGCGCTGGAACTGGCGGAGCGCGTGGCCGGCTACCCGGCGGTGAGCCTCCTGGCGGACCGGGCCTCCGTGATCGAGGGTTTCGGCAGGCCGCTCGACCAGGGACTGGCGATCGAGGGACGCGGCGGTCGGGCGGCGGAGGGGAACGAGCTCCGGGCCGGGGTGCGCCGGTTCGGGGAGGCCAGAGGGGAAGGCGGCGCGGCCGACACCCTTCATCCCTGAGACGCCCCGCGCGGCCCCACGTCATGGGCGTCCGTCATCCTTCGGCCGTCGACGCTTTGGGACGCCGCCTTCCCGCTCGAATTACACGTCCGTGATTCGGTCGAGTCAAGCATCCCGTCCGAGCCGTTCGTCCGCCCGACGGTAGAATGCTCCCCGAAGGAGGGAACGCTTGGGGAGATCGCTCGTCCTGAACGCGAGCTACGCTCCGCTCGCGGTCGTCGCCGCGAGACGGGCGGTGGTGCTCGTCCTCAAGGAGAAGGCCGAGATCCTCGAGTCGAACGGGATGGTCTTCCGCTCGCAGTGGCTGGAGATCCCGGCGCCCTCCGTGGTCCGGCTGAACTACTTCGTTCGGGTGCCGTTCCGGGCCCGGGCCTCGCTGACGCGGCGAGCGGTGTTCGCCCGTGACGACTGGACCTGCCAGTACTGCGGCAGGCATGCCGAGAACGTCGACCACGTGATCCCCCGGTCCCGGGGCGGGACCCACACCTGGGAGAACGTGGTGGCCGCGTGCCGTCGGTGCAACGCGCGGAAGGAGAACCGCCTCCACGACGACGTGGGTCTCCGCCTGCGCCGACAGCCCTTCGCGCCCAGCGACGGGCTCCGTCTCTCCCTGGGGCGCCTCGAGCCCGAGTGGGAGCCCTACCTCCGGTCGTCGAACGGGAACGGGAACGGGCACCCGGCCTAGCCAGGCCCCCGGGCCCCTTCGACCCAGCCGCCTCTCGTTTCACAGCCGTTAACTTTCATCACTGTAATTCGCTCCATCATCTTGACCGGGTGGAATCTCAGTGGCATAACAGTGGAGCGCCAGCGGAGGAGGGGGAGGACTCGAGTGGCGGAGCTCCTTGGTGAGCACCACTACCAGATGGACCCCAAGGGCCGGATCAGCCTGCCGGGCAAGTTCCGGGAGGCGTTCAAGGCCGGGGTCCACCTGACGCTGGGCCAGGAAGGCTGCCTGTACGCGTTCCCCCCCGAGGAGTGGACGCGGGAGAAAGCCCGGATTGAGGACAGGGCGCTGGCCGACCCGCAGTCGCGCGGCTACAACCGGGTGTTCTTCGGGAACGCCGAACACGTGGACCTGGACGGCCAGGGGCGGCTGGTGGTCCCTCGTCGGCTCCGGGAGAAGGTCCGGCTGACCAGGGACGTCGCCGTGGTGGGCGTCTCGGACCGGCTGGAGATCTGGCCCGAGGAGGAATGGGCCCGCTACTCCGAGTCGCTGGAGAGCTCGTATCAGACGGGATCCCTCACCCCGGCGCGTGGGTGAGGGGCGAGAGGAGGAAGCCATGACGCTGCCGCGGGAGATCGCGCAGAGCCTGTACCTGATGGTGCTGTTCGCCCTGACCTCGGGGGCGGTCCTGGGGGTGGGGCTGGTGGCGGTCCGGGTGCTTGGCTGAGGCGCCGCACGAGCCGGTCCTGGTGGCTGAGGTGGTGGGACTGTTGTCCGGCGCGGAGACCGTGGTCGACCTGACCGTCGGGGCGGGAGGTCATGCCCGTGCCCTCCTCGACGCCGGGATCGGCCGGGTGGTCGGCGTCGACCGGGACGAGCGGGCCCTTCGGGAGGCCAGGGTCCGGCTGGCCGGGGCCGGGGCGCGGTTCCGGGCGTTCCGGGCCCCCTTCTCCGACGTGCTCGAGGTGGCCGAGGAGGCCGGCGTGCGCGAGGCCAACGGCGTCCTGTACGACCTCGGGGTGTCCTCCCTTCAGCTCGATCGGCCGGAGCGAGGGTTCTCGTACCGGGCCGAGGGGCCGCTGGACATGCGGATGGGCGAGGGCACCCGCACGGCCGCCGACGTCGTGAACGCCTACGCCGAGGAGCGGCTGGCGCGCGTGATCCGCGACTACGGCGAGGAGCGGTTCGCCGGCCGGATCGCCCGGGCGATCGTCCGGGCCCGGCAGCGCGCGCCGCTCCGCACGACCCGCGAGCTGGCCGCGGTGGTGGCGGCCGCCGTCCCCAGCCGTCGCGGGGGACCTCATCCGGCCCGACGGACGTTCCAGGCGATCCGGATCGAGGTCAACGGGGAGCTCGAGGAGCTGGCCGCCTCCCTTCCCCGGGCGGTCCAGCTCCTCGCCCCCCGTGGGCGCCTGGTGGCGATCTCGTACCACTCCCTGGAGGACCGCCTGGTGAAGGCGTTCCTCCGGGACGACGAGCGCCTCGAGGTCCTGACGAAGAAGCCGGTCCGGCCGTCCCCCGCCGAGGCCGCCCGGAACCCTCGGGCCCGCAGCGCGAAGCTGCGGGCCGCTGAGCGGAGGGCGGCGTAGTGGCCGTGGCCGTCCGCCGCCCGGAGATCCTCCCTCGACCGAGCCGCGGCCGGGCCACGGTCCGGCGGTTGCCCCGGCGGCGGGGCCTGCGGATCCCGTTTCCCCTGGTCGCCGGGGCCGTCCTGGCGGCCCTCCTCATCGTGCTGGCCAGCGCGCAGGCGATCGTGGCCCAGGGGGCCTTCCGGCTATCCGACCTGACCGAGCGGGCCCAGCGGCTCGAGGCCGAGGCCGACCGGCTTCGGCTGCGGGTGGCCCGGCTGTCGACCCCGGACCGGATCGCCGCAGCGGGACGCCGGGCCGGCCTGGCGGCCCCGACCCGCGTGGAGATCCTGGGAGAGGAGGGGCCGTGAGACGGCCGCCCGGCACCCGGGTGGTCGGGCTCTTCGCCCTGATGGCCGTGGCCCTCGGCGTCGTGGGGGTCCGCCTGGTGCTCCTCCAGGTGCGCGACGCCGCCGCCTACGAGGCCATGGCCATCGAGCAGCGGGTCCGGCACATCTCGCTCCCCGCCGAGCGGGGGACGATCTACGACCGCTCGATGCACGAGCTGGCGCTGTCGTTGCCGGCCAAGGCGATCTACGCCGATCCCGCGCTGGTCGCCGACCCGGCGGACACGGCCGAGCGGCTCGGGGCGATCTTGGATGTCCGCGCGGCTCACCTCCGCAGGGCGCTGGGCGCGCCGTCCCGGTTCGAGTACCTGGCCCGCGGGGTGGACCTGAGCGTGGCGAATCGCGTGGCCGGCCTCGACCTCCCGGGGATCGGGTTCATCGACGAGCCGAAGCGCACGTACCCGGGCGGCCCCCTGGCTGCGCAGGTGCTCGGCTTCGTCGGCGTCGACGGGGCCGGACTGGCCGGCCTGGAGCTCCAGTGGCAAGAAGTGCTGGCCGGACGACCCGGTGGGATGCTCGTCGAGCAGGACCCCGACGGCCTCTCCATCCCTCAAGGTCTGCTCGAGCTCGAGGAACCCCGGCGGGGCCGCGACCTCGTGCTCACGATCGACAAGGACCTCCAGTACTTCACCGAGCGGGCCCTGGCCAGGACGGTCGAGCGGAACGGGGCGCTGGGGGGGACCGTCATCGTGATGGAGCCGGCCACCGGGGATGTGCTCGCCATGGCCACGAACCCCGGGTTCGACGCCAACGAGTTCGCGGAGGCGCCAGCGTTCGTCACCAGGAACCGCGGCGTGACCGACGTGTACGAGCCTGGATCGGTGAACAAGGTGATCACGGCCTCGGCCGCCCTGGAGGAGGGCGTGGTCGGTCTCCGGGAGCGGCTGTGGGTGCCGCCCCGCTACAGGGTGGGGGACAAGGTCTTCGCCGAGGCTCACCGCCGTCCTGCGATGTCGATGACGCTGACCGATGTCATCGCGGAGTCGAGCAACGTGGGGACGATCATGGCGGCCCAGCGGCTCGGCAGCGAGAAGCTCGACGTCTACCTCCGGGCCTTCGGCTTCGGGGTCGAGACCGGGATCCGCTTCCCCGGCGAGTCCGACGGCATCCTGATGCCGGAGGACGAGTGGTGGACGACCTCCATGGCGACGATCCCGATCGGCCAGGGGATCGCTGTCACGCCGCTCCAGATGGCATCGGTGTATGCCACCGTGGCGAACGACGGGGTGCGGGTGGCACCCCGGCTCGTCCGCGGCGTCGTCGAGGGCGGCGAGATGCGGAGGCGGGCCCCCGAGGTGCTCGAGCGGGTTGTCTCGACGAGGACGGCCGACATCGTGACGCGGATGCTGGCCGAGGCCGTGGCATCGGGGACGGGGACCGAGGCGCAACTGCCCGGCTACTGGGTGGCCGGGAAGACCGGCACCGCCCGCAAGCCGCTCAAGGGAGCGCTCGGCTACAGCGACGAGTACGTGGCCTCGTTCATCGGGTTCGCCCCCGCCCGCGATCCGGCGGTGGTGGTGGCCGCGATGATCGACGAGCCCGACACGGTGTACGGGGCGGTGGCCGCCGCTCCGCTGTTCCGGAAGGTGATGGCGTTCGCCCTGGCCCACCTGCGGGTGCCGACGGCCGAGCCGCCGGCTCCGCTCCCGTCCGTGGTGCGGGGATGAGACCCGGCGCCGGGGCGCTAGAATCCGTGGCGCTCGGGCCCGACGGACGGGTCACGGGCACCTCCGAGATGCCGGTGGAGCTCCCCCCGCTCCAGCAACTGCTCGAACGGGCCCCACGCGCCGAGGTCGTGGGGGACCCTCGCGTCCCCATCGCCGGCCTGACGTACCGATCCGGCCAGGTCCGGCCGGGGTGGCTGTTCTTCTGCGTCCCGGGCGGAACGGTCGACGGGCACGCGTTCGCGGGCGAGGCCGTCCGAGCGGGCGCCGCGGCCGTGGTCGCCGAGCGACGGCTCCAGGTGCCGGTGCCCCAGGTCCTGGTGCCCTCGGTGCGCGATGCGATGGGGCCGATCGCAGCGGCGTTCTTCGGGCGTCCGGCCGAGGCCATGACGGTCGTCGGCGTCACCGGGACGAACGGCAAGACGACCACGACGTACCTCCTCGAGGCCATCTTCCGGGAGGCCGCGAGGGTCCCCGGTGTGATCGGCACGACCGGCGTGCGGGTCGACGGCCGGCCCGAACCGTTCGACCGCACCACCCCCGAGGCGCCCGACCTCCACCGGCTGTTGGCTGGCATGCGCGACCGGGGCGTTGCGGCCGTGGCGATGGAGGTCTCGTCGCACGGGCTCCACCAGCGGCGCGTCGGTGGGATCCGGTTCGATTGCGCGGTGTTCACGAACCTCTCCCAGGACCACCTCGACTATCACGGGACCATCGAGGCCTACTTCGAGGCCAAGGCGACGCTGTTCACCCCGGCGATGACGGCCCGGGCCGCGATCAACGCCGACTCGCCGGAGGGCCGGTCGCTGCTCCGCGACGACCTCCCCGCGCTGACGTACGGCCTGGCCCCCCAGGCCGACGTGCGGGCGAGCGAGGTGGCGGTGACCGCGGAGGGGCTCTGGTTCCGGGTGGACGGCCGCGAGGTTCGATCGCCGCTCCGGGGAGCGTTCAACGTCCACAACTGCCTGGCCGCGCTGGCCGCGGCACGGCAGGTGGGGATCGACGATGAGGCGTCGATCCGCGGCATCGCGGCGGTGTCCGGCGTTCCGGGGCGGATGGAGCCGGTGGAGGCCGGCCAGCCGTTCCAGGTGGTCGTGGACTACGCGCATACCCCCGACTCGCTCGAGAACGTCCTCCGAGCCGTCCGCCCTCTCGCCGGCCGTCACCGGGTGATCGCGGTGTTCGGGTGTGGTGGCGACCGGGATCGCGGGAAGCGACCGCTCATGGGCGAGGCGGCCACTCGGCTCGCCGACCTCACCGTGGTCACCAGCGACAACCCTCGGTCCGAGGACCCCGAGGCGATCATCGCCGAGATCGCTCCCGGGGCCGAGCGGGGGGGCGGGCCGTTCGAGGTCGAGCCGGACCGCCGCGTGGCGATCCGCCGGGCGATCGGAGCCGCCGCCGCGGGCGACGTCGTGGTGATCGCCGGCAAGGGCCATGAGACCGGACAGGAGTTCGCCGGCCGGACGATCCCGTTCGATGACCGCGTGGTGGCCCGCGAGGAGCTGGACTCCCTCCGGGAGGAAGCCCGGTGAGGCGCCGGATGTCCGCCGTGGCCGAGGCCGTGGGGGGGCGCCTCGACGGCCGGGACGCCGAGGTGACCGGCGCGGTCTTGGACAGTCGGGCGGTCCGGCCCGGCGACCTGTTCGTGGCGATCCCCGGCGAGCGGGTCGACGGCCACGACCACGTCGACGCGGCGCTGGCCGCGGGGGCCGGCGGGGCGATGGTGTCCGTGGGCGCGTCGTTCGACGGGCCGGTGATCCGCGTGGCCAACACCCGCGACGCCCTGCTCCGCCTGGCGGGCCACGAGCGAGCGTCGATCCCGGCCGACGTCGTCGGGATCACCGGCTCCTCCGGGAAGACCTCGGTGAAGGACCTCGCAGCCGCGGTGCTGGGGACCCGCTTCCGGGTCCACGCCAGCCCCGCCTCGTTCAACAACGAGGTCGGCGTGCCGCTCACCCTGCTGAACGCGCCGCACGACGCCGAGGTCGTCGTGACCGAGATGGGCAGCCGCGGGCCCGGCCACATCGCCAGGCTGTGCGAGATCGCCCGGCCCTCGGTCGGCGTGATCACGAACGTCGGCCCGGCCCACCTGGAGATGTTCGGCTCGATCGGAGCGGTGGCGGAGGCGAAGGCGGAGCTCGTCGAGGGGCTCCCGAGCGACGGCACCGCGGTCCTGAACGCCGATGATCCTCGGGTCCGAGGATTCGACGTCCGCACGCAGGCCCGGGTCCTCCGGTTCGGCACCGGGCCGGGCGCGGACGTCCGGGGGGAAGAGCTGGCGCTGGACGCCTCGGGGCTCCCGTCGTTCACGCTCCGCGTTCCGGGCGGCGCCGAGCGGGTCGAGCTGAAGGTCCCCGGGGAGCACATGGCGTGGAACGCGCTGGCCGCCGCGGCCGCCGGCGTGGCGCTGGGCCTCACCCCCGGCGAGTGCGCCGCCGGGCTCAAGGAGGCTCGGATCTCCCCCTGGCGGATGGAGGTGACCGAGGGCCCGGACGGGATCCGGGTCCTGAACGACGCCTACAACGCGAACCCGTCCTCGATGGCGGCGGCCCTGAAGGCGGCCCGGTGGATGGCCGGCCGGAACTCGTGCGTCGCGGTCCTCGGGGAGATGGCGGAGCTGGGCCCCGTCGCCGACGCCGAGCACGAGCGGATCGGGGAGCTGGCCGCCCGCCTCGGGATCGATCGGCTCGTGGTGGTGGGACCGGGAGCCCGGCTGATCGGTGTCGGGGCCATCCGCGAGGGCGTGGAGCCCGACCGGGTGGTCACCTGCGACACGCCCGAGGAGGCGGCGGCGGCGGCCAGGTTGGCGGCGCGGTCGGGCGACGTCGTGCTGATCAAGGGGTCGCGGGCGGCCGGGCTCGAGCGCGTGGTCGAGGAGCTCGGGTGACCAGCGTCCTCATAGCCGCGACCGTGGGGCTCTTCGGGACGCTGCTATTCACGCCGGTGGCGATCCGCCTGTTCCGGGTGCTCGGGTGGGGGGAGCGGGTGCGGGAGGCGGGGCCGCACTACCCCCAGCATCAGGAGAAGATGGGCACGCCCACGATGGGCGGCCTGGTCATCATGGGCGCCCTCGGCTTCGCGTACCTCCTCACGGCGCTGATCCGCGGCCAGATCACGATGACCGGGCTGCTCGTGCTCGGCGCGGGGGTGGCGCTGGCCGCGATCGGGTTCGTGGACGACCTGGTGAAGGTGCGGCGGCGCCGCTCGCTCGGCCTCGGGAAGGCCGCCAAGCTCGCCGCCCAGGCCGTGGTGGCGGTGCTGTTCGGCCTGGCGCTGGTCCGGCTCACGGGGGCGTCGACCGAGCTCTCTTTCATCCGGGAGACCGGCCTCGACCTCGGCGCGGTGTTCTTCCTCTGGGTGTTCGTGATGCTGGCGGCGTCGTCGAACGCCGTGAACCTCACCGACGGCCTCGACGGGCTCGCGTCGGGATCGTCGACCATGGTCTTCGCGGCCTACGTGCTCGTGGCCTTCTGGCAGTTCCGGCACACGTGCTCGGCCCTCCCCGTGGAGAGCTGTTACGCGGTCGACCTCCAGACCTCGGTCGACCTGGCGATCCTGGCCGCGGCCGCGCTCGGGTCGATCGCCGGCTTCCTGTGGTGGAACGCGGCGCCGGCGAAGATCTTCATGGGCGACACGGGCTCGCTGGCGCTCGGCGGGCTCATGGCGGCGCTGGCGATCGCCACGCAGACCCAGCTGCTCCTGGTGATCTTCGGCGGGATCTTCGTGCTCGAGACCGCCTCGGTGATCCTCCAGGTGGTCTCGTTCCGGGTGTTCGGGCGGCGATTGTTCCGGATGGCGCCGATCCACCACCACTTCGAGGTCCTCGGCTGGCCGGAGTTCACGGTGATCGTGCGGTTCTGGATCGTCGCCGGGCTCGCGGTGATCTTCGGCCTGGGGCTGTTCTACGCCGACTTCCTGACCAGGGGCGGGGTCGCGTGAGCCTCGAGGTGCGCGGCGAGCGGGCCGTGGTGATCGGCCTCGGGGCCAGCGGGGCGTCAGCCGCCCGGATCCTCCTCGATCGGGGGGCCACGGTCCGGGTCACCGAGGCCCGGCCCAGGGCCGAGATCGAGGCCTCGGCGGCCGGGCTCGAGGCGGAGGGCGCGGAGGTCCTGACCGGCGGCCATGAGGCCGGCCACCTCGAGGGGGCCACGCTCGTCGTGGCCAGCCCGGGGGTGCCCGAGCACGCCGCGCCGATCCGCGACGCGCTCCGCCGGGGCATCCCGGTGTGGAGCGAGCTGGAGCTGGGCGCCCGGCTGGCCACGGCCCCGTACGTCGCCATCACCGGCACGAACGGGAAGACCACGACCACCGAGATGGTCGCCGAGGCCATGCGCCGGGCCGGCCTCGACGCGGTGGCCTGCGGCAACATCGGGCACCCCTTCTCCCTGGCGGCCACGGCGGGGCACGACGCCCTGGCGGTCGAGTCCTCCTCGTTCCAGCTCCGGTTCCACCGCTCGTTCCATCCGCGGGTGTCGGTCCTCCTGAACCTGGCGCCGGACCACCTCGACTGGCACCGTTCGATGGAGGCGTACCGGGAGGCGAAGCGACGGATCTACGCGCTCCAGGGCGCGGACGACACGCACGTCGGCAACCTCGACGACCCCCACGCGGCCGAGGTGTCGCGCGACGCGCCGTGCCCGAAGGCCTGGTTCCGACTGGGCCCGCCGGACCGGGGGCAGGTCGGGTACGAGGGTGCCGTGCTCGTGGCCCGGCTCGCCGGACGCCGGGAGCTCGGATCGGCCCCCGGGCCGGCCTCGCTGCGGGCCGACGCCGCCGCCGCGGCGGCGGCGGCGATCTCGTTCGGCCTCGACCCGGAGGCGGTCGGCGAGGCCGTGACGTCGTTCGGACCGCTCCCGCACCGCGGCTCGCTCGTGGCGGAGATCGACGAGGTGCGGTTCGTCGATGACTCGAAGGCCAGCAACCCGCATGCGGCCCTGGCCGCCATCGAGGGGCTCCGAGGCGCCGTCCTCGTGGCCGGCGGGCGGAGCAAGGGCGTGGACCTGAGCCCGCTGGCGGCGGCGATCCCCTCGTTGGCCGGGGTGGTGGCGATCGGCGAGGCGGCCTCGGAGCTGGTGGCGGTGTTCGAGGGGCGCGTGCCGGTCCGCACCGCCGGCTCGATGGAGGAGGCCGTGGCAGAGGCCGCCGCGATGGCCCGGCCGGGGGGGTCGGTGGTGCTGGCCCCCGCCTGCGCCAGCTGGGACATGTTCCGCGACTACCGGGATCGCGGCGAGCGGTTCGCGGCGGCGGCCCGGGCCCTGGCCGGGCGCGCGGGGGCCCGCCGTGCCTAGCGCGACCCGCGCCCGGCCCGCCGGCCACCGGCCCTCCCACCTGCGGCTCGTCCCGACGTCCGGGAGGGTGGCTCGGACCGACCGCACGGTGGCGACGCTCCTGCTGGCCACCCTGTCGCTGATCGTCCTGGGCCTCGTCATGGTCCTGTCGGCGTCGTCCGTCCGGGCGTACGAGGACTACGGCTCGAGCTTCCTGTTCTTCGGGCGCCAGCTCGCCTACGCGGCGGTGGGGACCGCGGCGTTCCTCCTCACGGCGAGGATGCGGTACACGGCGTGGCGGCGGCTCTGCGGTCCGCTGCTCCTCATCAGCGCGACGCTCCTGATCCTCGTGCTGATCCCGGGGGTCGGCACGGTCGCCGGCGGCTCGGCGCGGTGGATCCAGCTCGGGCCGATGACGATCCAGCCGTCGGAGCCGGCCAAGATCGCTGTGATCGCGTTCGCCGCCGCGCTCCTGGCCGCCCGGTGGCGTCGGATCGGCGATCTCCGTGAGCTGGTGGTCCCGCTCGTGCCCGTCGTGGGGACCATCGTCGGGCTGATCCTGCTCCAGCCCGACATGGGCACCGCGGTGATCGTGGCGGCCACGGTGTTCATCCTGCTGTTCTCGGCCGGCGCTCGGGCCAAGCACCTCCTGGTGGGCGGGGCCGGGCTGGCGACCCTCGGCCTGGGGCTCATGTACGTGGAGGGCTACCGGTGGGCCCGGGTCGTGTCGTTCGTCAACCCGTGGAGCGACCCGCAGGGGAGCGGATACCAGTCGATCCAGTCGATGATCGCGCTGGCCTCGGGGGGCCCGCTCGGCGTCGGCCTCGGGGCCAGCCGACAGAAGTGGTCCTACGTGCCGAACGCCCACACCGACTTCATCTTCTCGATCATCGGCGAGGAGCTCGGCCTCGTGGGGAGCCTCGCCGTGCTGGCCTTGTTCGCCGCGCTGCTGTTCGCGGGGATCCGGATCGCCCTTCGCGCCCCCGACGCGTTCGGGCGGTTCCTGGCGGTGGGCATCACCGGCTGGTTCGGGGTCCAGGCTCTGGTGAACCTGGGCGCGGTCACCGGATTGCTGCCGATCACCGGGGTGCCGCTCCCGTTCGTCTCGTTCGGCGGCTCCTCGTTGGTCGTCTCGATGGCGGCCGTCGGCATCCTCGTCTCGGTCGCGCGCGGCGCCCGCCGGGCCCGGCGGGGGGAGGCCGGGCGGGTGGGGATCGGCACCGGCGGGACCGCCGGGCACGTCTTCCCGGCCGTGGCCACGGCGGCTCGGCTCAGGGGCCGGCTCGGCGCCGACGTCGTGTTCCTGGGCCGGGCCGAGGGCCAGGAGGCCGAGCTCGTCCCGGCCGCGGGCTTCCCGCTGCGGACGGTGGCAGCGCTGCCGTTCCGTCGGACCTTCTCGACGGCGACGCTGCGCGCCCCCGTGGCCGCGCTGCGGGCCGCCGCCGAGTGTCGACCGCTGGTGCGGGACGCCGACGTGATCCTCGGGATGGGGGGCTACGTGAGCGTCCCTGTCGCGCTGGCGGCCCGGCGCGAACGGGTCCCGCTGGTGCTCCACGAACAGAACGCGGTGCCGGGCCTGGCGAATCGGCTCGCGGCGCGGTGGGCCCGGATCGTGGCGCTGTCGTTCCTCGAGGCCGGGCGGCGGCTGCCCCGCCGGGCCCGGACGGCGCTCACCGGCAACCCGGTGCGAGAGGCCGTCCGCCGCGTCCGGGAGGACCGCGCGGCCCTGGCCGAGGAGGCCCGGGGGGCGCTGGGGCTGGAGAGCGGTCGCCGGACGCTCGTGGTCCTGGGGGGAAGCCAGGGCGCGCTGCGCCTCGATCATGCCGCGGTGGAGCTGTGCCGGATCCTGTCGGGCCGCTCGGACCTGCAGGTGCTGGTGATCACCGGGCCCCGACATCTCGACGTCGTCCGACAGCACCTGCCCGCCACCCGGGGCCTGCTCGTGCGCACGGCCCCGTTCGTCGAACGGGTCGAGCTGGTCTATGCGGCGGCCGACCTGGCCCTGGCTCGGGCCGGCGCGGGGACGATCGCCGAGCTCACGGTGGCCGGCGTGCCGGCGGTCCTCGTGCCGTACCCCTACGCCACCGGCCGGCACCAGGAGGCGAACGCCCGGGCGGTGGAGCGGGCCGGGGGCGCGGCCGTGCTCCTCGACGATGCCGCGTCGGGAGCCGGGGTGGCCGAGCGGATCGCGCCGCTCCTGGAGGACCGTGCCCTGCTGGAGTCGATGGCCAGGGCGAGCCTCCGGTTCGGCCGTCCGGACGCGGCCGACGCGCTCGCCGATCTCGCCGTGGCGGAAGCGCGGAGGCGGTCGTGAACGAGTACGTGCCGCCCCACGGGAGCATCCCCACGCTCGAGGTGCCCGACCTGTCCGGGCTCGCCCGGGTGCACCTGGTCGGGATCGGCGGCGCCGGGATGAGCGGGCTGGCGCGCCTGTTCCTGGCCCGCGGGGTGGCCGTGTCCGGCTCGGACCTGAAGGAGTCGACGGCCATCGAGGAGCTCCGAGCCCTCGGTGCCGACGTCGCGGTGGGGCACGACGCCGGCAACGTGGGAGAGGCCGACGCCGTGGTCGTGTCGACCGCCATCGGACCGGGGAACCCGGAGGTGGCGGATGCGCGGGCTCGGGGGATCCCGGTCCTGGCCCGGGCCCAGGTGCTGGCAGCGATGATGGGGGAGCGGCGGGGGATCGCCGTGGCCGGGACGCACGGGAAGACCAGCACGACCTCGATGCTCGCGGTGGTCCTGGAGCGGGCCGGCCTCGACCCGACGTACGTGGTCGGGGGGGACCTCAACGAGAGCGGGAGCAACGCCCGGTCGGGCGCCGGCGAGCTCTTCCTCGCCGAGGCCGACGAATCCGACGGCACGTTCCTCCTGCTCGAGCCGGAGCTGGCCGTGGTCACGAACGTGGAGGAGGACCACCTCGACTTCTACCGGGATCTCCCCGACATCGAGGCGGCCTTCGTCCGGTTCTGCCGACGGGCGGGCACGGTGGTGGCGTGCGCGGACGAGCCCGGCGCCGTGCGCGTCGTCGAGGCCGCCGGCGCCGGCGCCGTCTGGTACGGGGGGTCCGCGGACGCCGACGTCCGGGTCGAAGAGGTCGAGGGCGGGCGGGCCGGCGGCAGGTGCCGGATCCGAGTCTCGGCGGCGCCCGGTGTGGCGGCGTGGGTCGGCCGCCTCGAACTGCCGGTCCCGGGGCGGCAGCATCTGTGGAACGCCGCCGCCGCGGTGGCCGTGGCCACCCGGGTCGGCGTCCCCGCGGAGGTCGCCGTCGAGGCGCTCGCCTCGTACGGGGGCGTCCGCCGCCGGTGGGAGCGTCGCGGCGATGCCGACGGCGTGGAGTTCGTCGACGATTACGCCCACCATCCCACGGAGATCGCCGCCACCCTCCGGGCGGCTCGCGCCAACGGGGCCGACCGGATCGTCGCGGTGTTCCAGCCCCATCGCTTCTCCCGCACGTCGCGGCTGTGGCGAGGGCTGGGAGAGAGCCTGAGCGACGCGGACCTGGTCGTGGTCACCGACGTGTACGGCGCGGGAGAGCAGCCCGTCCCCGGCGTGACGGGCAAGCTGGTGATCGATGGCCTGGTCGAGGCCGCTCCGGGCAAGCGGGCGGTCTACCTCCCGCGGCGATCGGAGGTCGCACCGTTCCTGGCCCGGGAGGTGCGCCCCGGCGACCTCGTGCTCACGCTCGGGGCGGGGGACATCACCATGGTCGGATCCGAGACGCTCGCGCTCCTGGGTTCCCGCCGTGGCGAGTGATCCGCTCCGGGAGGCGGAGGAGATCCTCCGGTCCGCCGTGGGGCCGCGGCTGAGCGTCGGGTTCCCGCTGGCGCCGTTGACATCGTTCCGTCTCGGCGGCCCCGCGGCGCTGTTCGTCGAGGCCGAGTCGCCCGACGATCTCGTCGCCGTGGCGCGAGCCGTGCGGGCCACCGGTGTGCCGTTCGCGGTGATCGGGAAGGGCTCGAACGTGCTCGTCTCCGACCGAGGGTTCCCCGGCGTGGTCCTTCGGCTGGGCCGGGCGTTTCGGTGGGCCGCTCGCGATGGCCGGCGGCTCTCCGCCGGCGGCTCGATGCCCCTGCCGGCCTTGGCCGGCGTGGCCCTCTCCCATTCGCTCGCCGGGCTCGAGTTCGGTGTGGCGATCCCGGCGTCGCTCGGGGGGTCCGTGCGGATGAACGCCGGTGCGCACGGCCGGTCGCTCGACGAGGTCGTCGAGCGGATCGAGCTGTTCGAGCTCGACCAGGAACGGACCCGCGACGTCCCCGCGGCGGACGCCGGGTTCCGGTACCGGGGCTCGGACCTGCCGGACCGCGGCGTGGTGATCGGGGCCACGGTCCGGCTGCGGCCGGGCGATCCGCAGGGGATCCGGCGTCTCATGGACGAGGCCCGGGAGTGGCGGCGGGCCACCCAGCCCCTGGCCGAGCCGAACTGCGGGAGCGTGTTCACGAACCCTCCGGGCGACCACGCCGCCCGGTTGATCGAGGCGGTGGGCGGCAAGCGCATGGCGGTGGGTGGGGCTCGGGTCTCCGAGAAGCACGCGAACTTCATCGTGGCCGGCCCCGGCTCCACGGCGCGTGACGTCCACCGGCTCATGCGCCGGCTCCGGGAACGGGTGCACGAGCGGTTCGGCGTCGAGCTGGAGCCCGAGGTGCGTCTGATCGGAGAGGTCGGATGACCGAGCGGCTCCAGACCGCGCTGTTCCATCGGAACCCGGTTGGGGCCGTGGCCCTGACGCTCGTCGGGCTTGGGCTCGGGGTGTGGGCGGTGGTCAATTCCCCGGTCTTCGGGATCGACCGGATCCGGGTGGAGGGCGCCCACGAGCTCACCGCGGACGAGGTGCGCTCGTTGGCCGACGTCGACGCGGGGACGAACCTGGTCCGGCTCCCGGTCGGCGACGTCGCCGCGAGGCTCGAGCGGAGCCCCTGGGTGCGAGACGCGCTCGTGGAGCGGTCGCTCCCGGCGACGTTGCTGCTCCGGATCGAGGAGCGGCGGCCCGTGGGATGGATCGAGGGTCCCTCCGGGCCGGCGCTGGTGGCCGACGACGGCACGGTCCTCGACGGCCCCGGCCCGGGCCGGCTCCCCGTGCTCGGGGCCGTCGCCGACCCCGCCGGCCCGGGCGAACGGCTCGAAGGCGTGGCGACGCTCCGGGTCGCCGCCTCGATGACCGATGCCCTGCTGGCCTCGGTCTCCTCGGTGGCCGAGGAGCGCGGCCAGGTGGTCCTGGAGCTCCGGGACGGCGGCCAGGTCCGGTACGGAGAGCCCGAGCGTCTCGGAGCCAAGAACCGCGCCCTGCTCGGGATGCTGGCCTGGGCGGAGGAGCGGAGCCTCGGCATCGGGTACATCGACGTACGGGTCCCCAGCGCCCCGGCTCTCGCCGCGGGTTGACAGCCCCACCGCCCCCTGGTAGGGTACGCGACCTGTAGGTGAGGTTTACATAACATTCAAGGTCGAGTAAAGGTTGAGGGTCGGATGGGAACGGCGTTTCCGCAGGTCGCGGCCCCCCAGGGCGCCGACGCGAGGAGGCGACGAGGATGATGCAGGCTCCCCAGAACTACCTGGCGCTGATCAAGGTCGTCGGCATCGGCGGCGGCGGCGTGAACGCCGTCAACCGGATGATCGAGGCGGGCCTGAAAGGCGTGGAGTTCGTGGCGGTGAACACCGACGCCCAGGCCCTCCTGATGTCCGAGGCGGACGTGAAGCTCGACATCGGACGAGAGACCACGCGGGGCCTGGGTTCCGGCTCCGATCCGGAGATCGGCCGTCGGGCCGCGGAGGAGCACCGCGCGGAGATCGAGGAGATCCTGAAGGGTGCCGACATGGTGTTCGTCACCGCCGGCGAGGGCGGCGGCACCGGGACCGGCGGCGCCCCGGTGGTGGCGGGCGTGTCCCGGGAGCTGGGGGCGCTCACGATCGGGGTGGTGACCCGTCCATTCTCGTTCGAGGGCCGGCGACGGGCCACCCAGGCGGAGTCCGGGATCCAGGAGGTGAAGCAGGCGGTGGACACCCTGATCATCGTGCCGAACGACCGCCTGCTCCAGATCTCCGACGACGAGACCTCGATGCTCGACGCGTTCCGGATGGCGGACCAGGTGCTCTACCAGGGCGTCGAAGGCATCACCGCCCTGATCACGACGCCGGGGCTCATCAACCTCGACTTCGCCGACGTTCGGACCGTGCTGCACGATGCCGGCTCGGCCCTGATGGGCGTGGGCGGTGGCACCGGTGAGAACCGATCCGAGGAGGCCGCCCGAGCCGCGATCTCCTCGCCGTTGCTGGAGGCGTCGATCGAGGGGGCCAAGGGCCTCCTGCTGTCGATCGGGGGCGGGTCCGATCTGACCCTGCATGAGGTCCACCGAGCCGCGGAGGCCATCACCCGGGCCGCTCACCCCGACGCGAACATCATCTTCGGGGCCGTGATCGACGATGCCCTGGCGGACGAGGTCCGGGTGACGGTGATCGCCGCGGGCTTCGACCGGGAGATGGGACAGGAGTTCCGCCCGCCGCTCCTGACCCAGCGGCCCAGGAAGGTGGAGGAGGAGACGGAGGGAGAGGAGGACATCCCGGTCCCCTCGCTGCTGCGCGACGCCGAGGAGGAGGACGATCTGTTCCAGCCGGCGCCAACGCCGGCCGGGGCTCGTCCGCTCGACGACGGCCAGGACGACCTGGACATCCCCGACTTCCTGAAATAGCGGGGCCTCCGCCCCGCGCCGAAGACCTGGGGGCGGGGAGGGCCGACGAGGCGCCCTTCCCCCGCCTCGACCGAGGCGCTCCCCGTCCCCACCATCCGTGGAGCGACGACGCCTGGGCGGTGACATCGACGTGCTGACGGCCTCGGGGCTCGAGCGCCGGGGCGTCATCGCCGCGTTCTCGGAGCGGCGGGGCGGTGACAGCCCCGCCCCCTTCGACTCGCTGAACCTCGGCTTCCGCACGGGCGACGCGCTCGAGCGGGTCCGCCGCAACCGGATCCGGCTGGCCCGGGCCCTCGACGTCCCTCGGTTCGCCGTGGCCAGGCAGGTGCACGGGACCGGCGTCGCTCGGGTGTCGGCGTCGGCGGCCGGGGCCGGCTTCGACGATCCGGACACGGCACTCGGCGCCGCCGACGTGCTGGCGACCACCGCCGTGGGGGTGCCACTGGCCGTGCTCGTGGCCGACTGCCTGCCCATCGTGCTGGCCTCGGACGACCAGCTGGTCCTGGTCCACGCCGGGTGGCGCGGGCTCGCCGCCGGCATCCTGGGCCGGGCGGCCACCCTGTTCGCCGATCCGGGGCGGGTCGTCGCCGCCATCGGCCCCGCCATCGGGCCGTGCCACTACGAGGTGGGTCCCGAGGTCGTGGACGCCGTCGAGGCGCGCTCTCCGGGTGGGGCCGTGGTGGTGCGGCGGGACGGTGGGATGTCCCTGGACCTGGGGCGGACCGCGATCCGGGGGCTGGCCGCGGTCGGGATCCACGAGGTCGATGCCGACCAGGCCTGCACGGCCTGTGAGCACGACCGGTTCTACTCCTATCGCCGGGACGGCGTGACCGGGCGCCACGCCATGGTGGCGGTGCGGGAGTGAAGCATGAGCCGGGACCGGACCCGGGGCGGTCGTTCGCCCTGGTCCGCGACCGCGTGGCCGCGGCCGCCCGATCCTGTGGACGCCGGCCCGAGGACGTCCGGGTGGTCGGGATCACCAAGGGCGTGCCCGGCTCGGTGGTGGCCGCGGCGGCTGGCGCCGGGATGGAGGAGTTCGGTGAGAACTACGTGCGAGACCTGCTGTCGAAGCGCGCTCTGGCGCCCCACGCGGTCTGGCACTTCGTGGGGCGGCTCCAGCGGAACAAGGTGCACCGAGTGCTCGAGGCGGCGGACGTCGTCCAGACGCTCGAGCCGGGGGGCGCGGCCGACCGGCTGGCCCGCCTGGCGGGCGATCGTGGGGGGGTCGACTGCCTCGTCGAGGTGGACTTCACCGGCCGGCGGGTCGGCGTGGGCCCTCGGGAGGCGGTGGCGTTCGCGGAGCGGATGGCCGGGATCCCGGGGGTCCGGGTCCGGGGCCTCATGACGGTGGCTCCCCAGGGGGAGGACCCTCGCCGGTCGTTCGCCGCCCTGCGCGGGCTGCGGGACCGGCTCCGGGAGCGGGTGGAGGGCGCCGTGGAGCTGTCGATGGGGATGTCGGCCGATCTCGAGGCGGCGGTCGAGGAAGGCGCTACGA
Organism: Actinomycetota bacterium; assembly: GCA_052039025.1. GTDB lineage: Bacteria > Actinomycetota > UBA4738 > UBA4738 > CALAEC01 > CALAEC01. The sequence goes on along the minus strand of JBQGDK010000174.1, from coordinate 1,392 downwards.
TGGTGCGGGTCGGGACCGCGATCTTCGGCCCGCGCGAGGTCGAGGGGAGGTAGGCGGTGGCAGGGCTCTGGCGGAAGACGATGAAGTACCTCGGCCTCGTCGAGGACGAGGAGTTCGAGTCGATCGAGCACGGCGAGCGCGACCTCGAGGACCGGATGCCGAGCCGGGTCGAGGAGAGCCCCCTGCGCCGGTTCGGCCGGTCCGAGCCGATGCCGGAGGCGCCCGATGCGATCATCCGAACGATCCCGAAGACCCAGCCGGCCGCGGGTGCGATCCACCGCGCGGAGCCGAAGCGATTCAACGAGGCCCGGGACCTCGCGGAGAGGTTCAAGGAAGGCGTGCCGGTCATCATGAACCTGCAGGGCACCGAGGACACCGTGGCCCGTCGGCTCGTCGACTTCGCCTCCGGCCTCGTGTTCGCGCAGAACGGCAAGATCGAGCTCGTCGCCCAGCGCGTGTACCTGCTCACGCCCGCCGACGTCGAGGTCTCCGCGGAAGAGCGTGAGCGCATCAGGGAAGGCGGCTTCTACAACCAGTTCTAGCTCATCGGCTAGACTCCGCCCCCGACCAGGGGAGGGAACCGCGTGGTAGTTCGGGTCGTCTGCATCCTCCTGACGATCTATTGGGCGATCTTGTTCGCCCGGATCATCATGTCGTGGTTCCGGCCACCGCTGTCGGGGATCGGCAGGACGGTGTGGGACATCATCCACGACGTCACGGAGCCGGTCCTCGGACTTGTCAGGGGTCTGCTCCCCCCCGTTAGGATGGGGGCGATGGGTCTGGACCTGTCGCCCATCGTCGTGTTCGTCGCGCTGGGTGTGATCCAGGCGGCGCTGGGGTGCGGCATCGGGTTCTGACGAGGAGGCGAGCGCGTGGCGAAGAAGAGGAAGCGCAAAGAGACGGGGACGAGCTCGGGCGAGGAGCCGGCCGCGCCGCGCCAGGAGCGGCAGCGGTTCACGCCCGTGGACGTCCAGGAGAAGGTGTTCCGCCTGGCGTTCCGCGGCTACAGCGAGCGGGACGTCGACGAGTTCCTCGACCAGATCACCGAGGACCTGGCGGCGCTGCACGAGGAGAACAAGCGCCTCCGCGAGCAGCTCGCGGAGACCGGCGGGGACTCCGCCGGCATCGAGGATGCTCAGCGGCAGGCCCAGGCGATCGTCCGTCAGGCCAGGGAACACGCCGCGCGCCTGGTCGAGGACGCCGAGGCTCGCGCCGCGACCGGCGAGGTCGAGGCCGACGTGCCCGGCCTCCCGACCTCGTTCCTGCTCAGCGAGCGGCAGTTCCTGCAGCAGATGGCCGGGCTCATCCAGGACCACGCTCGCCGGCTGAAGGAGGAGGCCCGCCGGGCGTCGTCGGCTCCCCCGGCGGAAGAGGTTCCCCAGCCCGCCATGG
>JBQGDK010000173.1:0-7453 GCA_052039025.1 Actinomycetota bacterium | reverse complement strand
CGGGCCAGCAGGTGGTCCGGCAGCACGCCCATCAGCGGTCCACCCCGCCCATGACCGGATCCGCGCTGGCCACCGAGGCGACCACGTCGGCCACCAGCCGCCCCTCCGCCATGACCGGGAGCGCCGCGAGGTTGCAGAACGAGGGGTCGCGCATCCGGATCCGGTACGGCCGGATGCCGCCGTCCGATACGACGTAGTAGCCGAGCTCGCCCCGGGGCGACTCCACCGGCGTGTACACCTCGCCGGCCGGCACGCGGATCCCCTGCGTGACGAGCTTGAAGTGGTTGATGAGGGCCTCCATGGAGTCCTCCATGATGTGGCGCACGTACGCCTCGCTGTTGCCGATCCCGTCCGGCCCGACCGAGAGCCGTGCCGGCCACCGGAGCTTGGGGTCGTCGATCATCACCGGCCCGCCCGGCAGCGCGTCGAGGACCTGCTCGCAGATCTTCACGGACTCACGCATCTCCGCCACCCGGATCTCGTACCGGGCGAAGCAGTCGGCCTCGGTCCGGGTGGGGACCTCGAACTCGTAGCGCTCGTACCCCGAGTACGGCTCGTCCTTCCGCACGTCTCGTGGGACGCCGGCGGCCCGGAGCATCGGCCCGGTCACCCCGAGCGTCTCGGCGGTCCCGGCGTCGAGGATGCCCACGCCGCGGTTCCGCTCCCGCCAGATCGGGTTGCCGGTCAGCAGGTCCTCGTATTCGTCGAACCGTCGGGGCAGCTCCCGGAGGTATCCGCGGATCCGCTCATCCGCGCCGTCGGGCATGTCCATGACCAGGCCGCCGATCCGGATGTACGCGTGGTTCATGCGAAGCCCGGTGAGAAGCTCGAAGATGTCGAGCATCCGCTCCCGCTCCCGGAACCCGTACAGCATCATGGAGATCGCCCCGAGCTCCAGCCCGGTGGTGGCCAGCCACACGAGGTGCGAGGCGATCCGGTTCAGCTCGCACACGAGCACGCGGATGGCCTGCGCCCGCGGGGGCGCCTCGATACCGAGCAGCCGCTCCACGGACAGGCAGTAACCGAGCTCGTTGAAGAACGGCGACAGGTAGTCGGCCCGGGTGACGAAGGTCACGCCCTGCTGCCACGTACGGTACTCGGCGTTCTTCTCGATCCCGGTGTGGAGGTAGCCGACGATCGGCTCCATATCCACCACGTTCTCGCCGTCGAGCGTCAGGAGCAGACGGAGAACGCCGTGGGTGGAGGGGTGCTGGGGGCCCATGTTCACGACCAAGAGATCCTCGCGGAGCCGCCGGGCCGTGGTCCCCCGGGCGACCTCGGCGCCCTCGATGTCCTCGGGGATCGGCGTCGCCATCAGAGCCCTCGCTGGTCCGGGGGCGGCACGAACGCGCCCTTGTACTGGGTGGGGACGCCGCCGAGGGGGTGGTCCTTGCGGAGGGGATGACCGACCCAGTCGTCGGGCATCAGCACCCGTCGCAGGTTCGGGTGCCCCTCGAAGGCCACCCCGAACATGTCGTAGACCTCGCGCTCATGCCACTCTGCCGCCGGGAACACGGGCACGGCGGACGGCACGCGGAGATCGTCCTGGGGAAGCCCCACCTTGACCCGCGCCCGATGATCGAGCTCGGGCGACCGGAGGTGGTACGCCATCCACATCCGGGGATCGCGCCCCGGCCAGTCTGTGCACGAGACGTCCGACAGGAACGTGAACCGGAGATCGCCCTCGTCGCGGAGCGACCGAAGGGCCTCGAGGAGCCGGTCGCGCGGGACGGTCACCGTGACCTCCTCTCGGGCCAGCAGGACGTCCTCGAAGACGGTGGGGAGGCGTTCGGCCAGGTCCTCGGGCGTCACGTGAGCGTCCCTCGCCTCGAGATCTTCTCGTGAAGCCGGAGGATGCCGTACATCAGCATCTCCGGGCGGGGCGGGCACCCCGGCACGTAGATATCGACCGGCACGATCGTGTCCACGCCCTGGACCACGCCGTAGTTGTTGAACATGCCGCCCGAGGACGCGCACACGCCCATCGAGATGACCCACTTGGGCTCGGGCATCTGGTCGTAGATCGTTCGCAGGACCGGGGCCATCTTCTGGGACACGCGCCCCGCCACGATCATCAGGTCGGCCTGCCTCGGCGAGGCCCGGAAGATCTCCATCCCCCACCGGGCCAGGTCGTGGTGCCCGGCCCCGGTGGCCATCATCTCGATCGCGCAGCAGGCCAGTCCGAACGTCACCGGCCACAGCGACTGCTTCCGGGCCCAGTTCACCGCCTTGGCCAGCGTCATCGTGAGGACGCCCTGCTTCACCTCCTCCTCGACGGCGCGACGCTCCAGCTCCTCGGCCCTCAGTCGGTCCACTCGAGCCCACCTCGCTGCCACACGTACAGGTACGCCACGAACACCAGCCCGATGAAGATCGCCATCTCCACCAGCCCGAACAGCCCGAGCTCTCGGAAGGTCACGGCCCAGGGGAACAGGAAGATCGTCTCGATGTCGAACACGATGAACAGCATCGCCACCACGTAGAACTTCACCGGGAACCGTTCCCGGGGAACGTGCTCGGGCACGATCCCACACTCGTAGGGGGCGAGCTTGGCCGGGGTCGGCCGCCGTGGCCCGAGCGCCCGGGCCACGATCAGCGAGGCCACGGCGAACACCGTCGAGAGGCCGAGGAGCAGGACGATCGGCAGGTACTGAGCGAGGCCGCTCATCGCTCCGGGGCGATCCGCACGATCCAGTCCATCACGCGGTCGTCCAGGTCACCCTCCCGGCCGTCGGTGAGGTTCGCCAGCATCCGCAGGGCGAACCGCATCAGTCGCCGACGGGGGAAGCCGTACAGCACCGACAGCCGCATGAACGAGGCGTTCCCGATGGCCCGGGCGAAGGCCCGGCCGACCGTGAAGTAGCGGCCGTACCGTCGGCGCATCTCGATCGGGTAGGCGTGAGCCAGCCCCGGACGGCCCGACATGAGCGCGTCGTGGACGAGCTCCGCGGCGACCTCGGCGGACTCGATCGCGTAGGCGATCCCCTCGCCGGTGAACGGGTTCACGATCCCGCCGGCGTCGCCGAGGAGGAGGAGCCCGGGGAGCGCCAGGGGCCGGCGGTTCATGCCCATCGGGAGTGGCCCCGAGAGCAGATCGCCCTCCGTGTTCGCCTCGACGACCCCCCACTCCTCGGGGAGGCTCCGGGCGAACGCGTGGAGCATCCGGCGTGGCGAGATGTCCTTGAAATGCGACGTGGTGTTGAGGAGCCCGGCCCCCACGTTGAGGATCCCGTCCCCGACCGGGAAGATCCATCCGTACCCCGGCAGGATCACGTCGTTCTCCCACAGGTCGAACCACGACTCGAAGTACGTACCCTGCGGCCGCGGGGACCGGTAGTACCGGCGCGCGGCCACCCCCAGGGGACGGGTGGGGTCCCGGCGGACCCCCGCCTTCCCCCCGAACCTGGAGGCGGCGCCGTCGGCGGCCAGGACGTACCGGGCCCGGACCGTCTCCGGCTTCCCGTCCTCGCGACGGACCGAGGCCCCCACGACCCAGCCGTCGTCGACGAGCGGCCCCAGGACCTCGGCGCGCTCCCACACCGTGGCCCCGGCCTTCGCCGCCCGCTGGACCAGGAGGTGGTCGAGGTCGTGCCGTGTGCGGACCACGCCGAAGTCGGGGAGACGCTCCAACGGGGGCCACGGGAGGTTCAGCGTCACCGTGGGCCCGTACACCCGGAGGCCGTCGACGCGGACGAAGCCGGGCTCGCTTGGGTCGACCCCCATGCCCTGGAGGGCCCGGACGCCCCTCGGGGTGAGCCCGTCGCCGCAGACCTTCTCCCGGGGGAACGAGGCCTTGTCGGCGAGCAGCACGTCGACGCCGTGTCGGGACAGGTGGTAGGCGGCTGCCGCACCGGCCGGGCCCGCCCCGACGACCAGCACGTCCGCGTCGGTCCGGCGTCCGTTCGCCTCGCCGGGGGGCTCCCCCCGGGCCGGCTCCACCGACACCGCGGGGCTTGTGAAAGCTTTCACAAGCCGATGCTACCGCCGGGCCGCGCTTCCTCGCAAACGGGACGGCTCAGGCGTCGCCGGCCCCGGCGGCCAGCCGCCCGAGGCCGTGATCCCACCCGGCGAGCCGTTCCGCTCGGACCCGGAGCATTCCCGGACGCTCAACCTCGTCCGCGTAGTCCCGGAACCCTCCCCCGGCCAGGAGCAACCGGTACTTCTCGAACCAGGCCGACATCACGTCCCGCAGCGCGGGGTGCTCGGGCACCAGGGGTTCCGCCCTCCCGACCAGGACGATGCCGGCGTAGTCGCGCCAGGTCCGCCCGCGGTGGAACGACAGGGCCACCCGGGGGTCCCGCTCCACGTTCCTCCACGTGGCCGAGTCCCGCCGGCAGGAGACGTACACGGCCTCGTCTCGCCAGACGAACCACAGCGGGATCACATGGGGGCTCCCGTCCGCCCCCGTCGTGGCCACGTGGACCACGGGCAGGTCCCGGTACAGGCGGCGGGCGTCGAGGAGCCTCAAGGGACCATGTTTGTAGACCACCACCGCGATCGAATCAAACATCCCTACAGGCGGCGAACGGCCACGACCTCGGCCATCTCGGCAAGAAGCTTGGCCGCGGCCGGGGGGAGGGGTTCGGCCTCGATCTCTCGGCGGGCGGAGGCCACCAGGTCTCCGATCAGCGACAGCGTCGCCTCGAGGGCCCCGGTGGACTCGAGGAGCCCCCGGGCCCGCTCCAGCTCCTCCGGTCCCATGTCCGGCTGCCCGATCCGCTCCTCAAGGAAGCGCCGGTCCCGGCCCGACGCCGCGGCGGTGGCCTTGGCCAGGAGCACCGTCCGCTTCCCCTCGAGGAGGTCGGAATCGCGATCCTTGCCGGTCACCTCGGGGTCACCGAACACGCCGAGGACGTCGTCCCGCAGCTGGAACGCCTCGCCCAGGGCCACCCCGTACCGCCCCAGGCCCGCCAGCAGCTCGTCCGAGGCGCCCCCCAGGATGGCCCCGATCTGAAGGGGCGCCTCCACGGTGTACCCGCCCGACTTGAGCACCGCGATCCGGCGGGCCTCGGCCTCGCCGGCCCTCCCGCGGTGGGCCGCCAGGACGTCGTGGAACTGGCCGGCCACGACCTCGACCCGCATCCGGTCGTACCGCCGGAACGCCGGTTCCAGCCGCTCCGCGGGGAAGCCGGCGTCGAGGAGGGCTCGATCGGCGAGCACGAGCGCCATGTCGCCGGCCAGGACCGCCGCCGCGAGGCCGTAGGCCTCCGGTTGGCCGGGCAGCCCCTCACGCCGGTGGACCTCGGCCAGGTGGACCCACGACGCGGCGGCCCCCCGACGGGCCGGCGACCGGTCCATCACGTCGTCGTGAACGATGGCGAACGTGTGGAGCAGCTCGAGGGCCGAGGCGGCCCGGATCGCCGGCCCCCCCGGCTCCGCGCCGGCTGCCAGGTGCCCCAGACAGCAGAACACCGGGCGGAGCCGCTTCCCCCCCGAGCCGACGATCCGACGGAGCTCGTCGAACAGCGGGGCCACGTCGGGGTCCAGCCCTGCCATGGCGGCGGCCTCGGCGTCCAGGAAGCCATCCAGCTCCTCGTCGACCCGCCGAGCCAGCGCCGCGCAGGCCGGCGGCAGCTCGAGCGTGCCCACGGTCCTGGCGACCGCGGCGCTCACCTCCCGGCGGGGAGGTCTCGGAGCAGCGGCTCGACCTCGGCGCGGGTCGCCACGTTGTCCCACCGTGCGGCGATCCTGCCGTCGGCCCCGATCAGGAATACCCACGGCTCCATCAGGTCGCCCTCTCGGAGGAGCCAGTCGGCGGCGGCCTCGTTGACCGCCCCTTCCTGGAAGTCGGCCCAGATCTCGATGTGGATGAACTCAGCCCGGTCGCCGTACTCGGCGGCGAGCTCGGCCACCATATCGGTGACCGGGCCACAGAACCTGCTGACGCAGTACACCGGGGTGGCGAACACCACCAGGGCCGGACGGCCGGATCGGATCGCCTCGGCGATCGTGGTGTCGTGGAGCTCGGGGTCCGGGATCCCACCGGTGGCCGCGCGTGAGTCGATCGCGGCCTCGGGCACGCCCGGCTCGCCCAGGACGTGATTCTCGGTCCGGAGCGCCCGGTCGCCCGGGCGCGGGACCAGCGGCTCGGGGATCACCTCGAACGCCCCGGTCCCCCGACTCGGCCGGGCGGCCAGCTCGAGGGACACCTCGAGCTCGTAGAACCCGGGACGATCGAAGGCGACCTCGGCCGAGTACACGCCGCGGGCGCTCTCCCCGGGCTCGGCCACGGGGGCGTCGGGCACCGGGCGGTCTTCCTCCCCGGGGATCGGGAGGAACTCGGCGGTGACCTCGCCGGCGGGCTCGGGGGCGCCGGCCCGCTCCTGGCCGAGGAACGAGAACGCGAACCGGGCGCTCCCTCCGCTGACGAACCGGTTGTCGGGCGTGGTGACGCCGGCCAACAGCCGCCCGGGCTCCCCGGCGACGACCTCGAAGCTCGCCGGGAACACCTCCAGCCGGCCGGGCCGGCCGGCCGGCTCGCCCTCCGGGGCGCACGCCACGAGCGCCACGGTGGTCACCGCCGTCAGCAGGGTGGCCGCCCGCCTCACGACGCGCCCTCCCGGCACAGCGGCGTGGGCAGGCCGGCCGCCTCCGCCGCTTCGCCCAGCGCCCGCTGCAGCTCCGCCAGCAACACCACGACCTCCTGCGGGTCCGCCCGCTGGTCCTGGAGGATGCGCTCGACGCGCTGCTTCGCCTCGAGCAGGCCGGCCGCCGCCGCTCGGTCCGTCTCCTCCAGCTCGGCCGCGAGCTCATGGAGGAAGCCGTGCACCTCGGCACCGAAGACCTCCCTGGCCCGGAACACGCTCACCTCGACGGCGCGGGCCTGCGCGTCACACAACCCCTGCGAGGCTCCGGCGAGCCGTGCCTCGAGCCCGTCCGTCTCGCCGGCGGCGTTCGAGCAGGCCGCCAGGAGCAGCGGGAGCAGCATCACGGCCGTTCGCATGCGGAGCACCACCCTATCCTCGCCGAACCCGCCGCTTCCTGCGGGATAGACTCGCCGCGTGATCCTCCTGCGCCGGCTGTCGGCCGCCGCGGCCGCGTCGACCCTCGCCCTGGTGGCCATCGGCGGCGTCGTGCGGGCCACCGGCTCCGGCGATGCCTGCCCCGACTGGCCGCGGTGCTTCGGCAGGTGGATCCCCCCCTTCGAGCTCCACACGATCATCGAGTACTCGCACCGGCTGGCTGCCGCCGTGGCCGGGCTGCTGATCGTCGCCACGGCGTGGGCGGCGTGGCGCCGGGCCCGCCGCGACCCGGGGATCCTGTGGCCGGCCGCCCTCGCCGTGCTCGTCGTCATCGTCCAGGCCGGCATCGGGAGGGTGCGGATCCTGGCCGATGACCCGGCGAAGCCGCTGATCGTCACGGTGCACTTCCTCGTGGCTATGGGCCTCGTGGCCCTGGTGGTCTGGGTGGCCTCGGCGGCCCGCGTCCCGCGGGCCCGGAGGGGGGACCCGGG
>JBQGDK010000172.1:0-1960 GCA_052039025.1 Actinomycetota bacterium | reverse complement strand
CCGCGCTACACTGAGGCACGCGCCGGAGTAGCTCAGTTCGGCAGAGCACGCGATTCGTAATCGCGGGGTCATGGGTTCGAATCCCATCTCCGGCTCGAGAATCCGAAGTTCAAGCGGTGTAGCCCCGAAGGGCGCGAACAGCCCGAGTGCATGCTGGCGGCCATCGACCTCGACGTTGGATTCGGGCGGTCGCCGTTCGGAGGATTGACTGGCTTTGACCGACTCTGCTAGCTTCGGGTTCTCCGGTCGGCTGGGCGGCGCGGGGCTGCAACTGGCAGCCGGGGAGAGGGAGGGAGTCCCATGACCCGGGATGTCACTGGCAAGCCGATCTGGCGAGGTCTGGCCGTGCTGGCCGCTCTGCTGGTGGCCGCCGGAGCCATCAGTCCGGCCTTGAGCGCTACCACGCTCACCAAAGCCAAGGTCAAGAAGATCGCCCGAAGAGAGATCAAGAAGATGGCCCCCAAGCTCTCCGTGGCCAACGCCCAGAAGCTCGGCGGAGTGAACGCCGATGAGTACCAGCAGCGTCTGTTCGCCGTGGTGGACGCCGATGGGAATCTGGTCAGAGGGGCGGGAGCGGTTTCCGCGGAACTGGCCGCGACGGCGCACTACGACGTGATCTTCGACCGAAATGTTACCGGGTGCGCATACGTGGCCGTCCTGGGCAGCGTGGACAGCACTCTCGGTCCGCAGGGGGAGGCCCAGGTGGCCCAGGACCCCACCAACCCGAACGGCGTCCGGGTCAGGACGACGAACTCGGACGGAACCGCGATCCCAAAGATCAGCGCGGCGTCCTTCCACCTCCACGTGGCCTGCTGACGCGCTGGCGCACGCTCTCCCCAGAGCCGGGAGCTCCGTCGGGCTCTTTCGAGGCGGAAGGGCCGAACGGCGGGGCCGGAACGCCGAGCGCCCCTGGCGTCGGCAACCTGGCGGTCCCTCCGTTCCGCGACGCGGTCTCGCGAGCTCGGCGAGTTGCCGGGAGCTCGCCGGGTTCGACACCGCCCTTCACAGATGACCGGCGGGTCTAGACTGACTTCTCACGTGAACGGCGACGGGTGAAGGCTGACCTCGACTTCGCGGCCCTGCTCGAGGGCCTTCCGGACGCTGTGGTCGTGGCCGACCGGGGCGGTCGCTGCGTCCACGCCAATCGGGCGGCCATCGATCTCCTCGGCTACGAGCGGGGCGAGCTCGTGGGGATGGATCTCGCCGACCTGCTGTCGGCGGCCTCCGATAGCGGTCGGGCCCGGGCGGACCTCCGGCGGAAGGACGGGACCTCCGTCCCGGTCGAGGTCGTGACGGCCTCCACCGACGTGGGGCGCGAGCGGTACGTCGTCTCCACCGTCCGCGTGGTCGTCCCCCGCCTCTGGCGGGACGCCATCTCGGCCGTCCAGTTCACGGTCGCCGAGATCCTGGCGCGCGCCTCGACCCCGGAGGAGGCCGCCTCGCCGCTGCTCGAGGCGCTGGCCGAGCAGCTCGGGTGGGACACCGCCGAGTTCTGGGTCGTCGACGGCGACCGGCTGCGTACCGTCGGCGTGTGGGCCACCTCCGAGCTCGACCTCGGCGAGTTCGAGCAGATGACCAGGGAGCTCACGCTCGGCCGGGGCGATCCGCTCCCGGGCTCGGCGTGGGAGGCGGAGGGGCCTGTGTGGATCGAGGACGGGCTCGCCCGGATGCCGTTCGTCCGCCAGGCGGTGGCCGTCCGTCAGGGGTTGAACGCGGCCTTCGCCGTCCCGCTCCGGCACCCCGACGAGGGGATCGTTGGCGTGCTGGCCTTCTTCGCCCGCGGCCCCCACCCCGAGGACCAGGAGCTGCTGCGGGCCCTGGAGCCGCTGACCGCGCAGGTGGGCCACTTCCTCCACCGCCGGCGCATCGAGCAGGCGCTCCGCGAGTCGCGTGATCAGCTCCAGGCGATCCTCGAAGGCGTGGACGAAGGCATCACGGTCCAGGCCCCCGACGGGAGCCT
>JBQGDK010000171.1:0-13566 GCA_052039025.1 Actinomycetota bacterium | reverse complement strand
CGTCCCCAGCAGGAGCGCCCCGGCCGCCACGCAGCCCAGCGCCAGACGTCTCACGTCGCGCCAAGCGTAGCAGGGGCGCATAATTCGGTCGTGCCTCCGACCTGGCCGCTCGTCGGGCGGCAGGAGGAGCTCGAGCTCATCGAGCAGATCATGAGCCGCCCGGCGCCCGCCGGTGTCGTGCTGTCCGGGACAGCCGGAGTTGGCAAGACCCGACTGATCCATGAAGCCCTGAACGCAGGGCGGAAACGAGGCTTCGCCTCCGTGTGGGCCGCCGCCACCCATTCCAGCGCCGTGATCCCCTTCGGCGCCCTGGCCCACCTCGTGCCCGAGGACCTGGCCGCCCCGGCCAGGCCCGGGTTGCTCAGGGCGGCCGGCCGGGCCTTGGTTGATCAAGCCGAGGGCCGGCGCCTCTTGTTTTGTGTCGACGACGCCCACCTCCTGGACGACTCGTCAGCGTCCCTCGTCCATCATCTGGCCGCGACGGGCTCCGCCTTCCCCGTGGTTTCGGTCCGGACCGGAGAGCAGGCCGCAGATTCGGTGGTGGCGCTGTGGAAAGACGGGCTGGCCGAACGCATCGAGGTCCAGCCGCTCTCGCGAGAGGAGTTGGACAGCCTGCTCGAGACGGTTCTGGCAGGACCCGTGGAGGGGCCGGCCGTGTATCGCCTCTGGGCGGCAACCCTCGGCAACGCGCTCTTCCTTAGGGAGCTGGTCCTTGGTGGAATCGAAACTGAGAGCCTGGTCAGGGAGGGTGGGGTGTGGCGATGGAAAGGAGGACTGGCTACTGCCCCGCGGCTGGTCGAAGTGGTCGAGGCGCGGCTGGGCCATCTCGAGGATGCCGAACGAGGACTGCTCGAGGAGGTCGCGGCGGGCGATCCGCTCGAGCTCGCACTCCTACACTTCGTGGCCTCGGACGCGCGGGTGGAGCAGCTTGAACGTCGTGGGCTGCTGGAGGTTACGGTGAACGGACGACGGTCCAGCGTCCGTCTCGCACACCCGATCTACGGCGAGGTGCTCCGCGACAGGACCGGGACGCTCCGGGCCCGAGCGATCAGACGCAGGCTGGCAGACGCGCTCCATCAGACAGGTGCCCGCCGCAGAGAGGATCTCCTCCGTCTCGCGACGTGGCGGTTGGAGGGAGGGGGAGGCCGGCCAGGGGGGCTGTTCCTTCAGGCAGCGCACCGCGCGCTCTGGTACTTCGACTTTCGCTTGGCCCAGCGCCTGGCGGAAGCATCGCTCGATGCCGGAGGGGAACTTCCGGCGGGTCGCGCCGTGAGTGAAGCGCTCATCGGGCTCGGCAGGTTCGATGAAGCTGACCGCATGCTGATGTCGCTGGAGCGCGACTCGACCACCGAGGTGGAACGGGTCCAGGCCACCATCGGCCGAGCGAGAAACCTGTTCTGGCATATGGGAAGAACGTCGGCCGCACAGACGGCCATCAGCGAGGCCGAAGGCCAGACGCTCGATCCGGATTGGCGAGATGAGCTGGTCGCCCTCCGAGCTGAGATCCTGCTGTTCGGTGGACACGTCGACCAGGCCCTCGAGACCGTCATGGCATTGCTAAGACCCGACGCCTCTCCTTCGGTGGTGGTCCATGCGGCGATGACGATCGGGTGGGGTTTGGCCATGGCCGGCCGTATGCACGAGGTCCCGGCCCACGTGAGCCGGGGCATGGCCGCATCCGAGGAGGCGTTCACCTTCCCGTTTGGCTTCGCCACCGACTGGCTCACCGGGAACCTGGCCTTCGCTCGGTTCCTCACCGGCGACATGGCATGGGGAGACGCCGAGATGGAACAGGCCTATCGAGCCGCTGTCCAGCGGAACGCGGAGCCAGTGCGAGCCGTGCTGGCCTTCGGCCTGGGCTTCCAGGAACGGATCGAGGGGAGGCCGATGACCGCGCGGGCCCGGTTGCTCGAGGCGGCCGCCTACTTTCGGGAGATCGACCTGTTCAGGCACCTCTCGTCCGTCCTTGCCGAGCTTGCCTATGTGTCGGCCCTGGTCGGGGATGTGACGACGGCCGAGGCCAGGCTCCGCGAAGCCCGAGCCCACCGGATCGACTCCTTCCGGATGGACGAGCCGTTCATCGGCCTCGCTGGAGTGTGGGTGGCCGTGGCCCGGGGAGAGCTCTCCACCGCGAGAAGGCAGGCGAGGGGCCTCGCCGACTCGCTGGCGGAGATGGGCATGCGGGTCTTCGAAGCGATGGCTCTCCACGACGTGGCCCGGCTGGGAGAACCACGCTCCGTCCAGTCGCGACTCGCCGAGCTGGGCGATCAGATCGATGGCTCTCTGGCAAAGACGTTCGCGGCCCACGCTCGCGCCCTGGCGGGCGGTCGTGCCGAGGAACTGCACGATGTATCGACGACGTTCGAACGGATGGGCGCAACTCTGTTCGCTGCTGAGGCCGCCGCGGAGGTGTCACGCCTGCACGACGGGGCTGGCCGGCGAGGAAGCGCCCTGGCTCAAGCTACCCGAGCCCGGGAGCTGGCCGAGCAATGCGAGGGCGCGCGAACCCCCGCGCTGCTGGATCTGGAAACACCCCTGCCACTCACCGCACGGGAACGGGAGATCGCCAACCTTGCGGCGCGGGGTCTCACCAACCGTGAGATCGCCAGCCGCTTGGTGGTGTCGGTCCGTACCGTGGACAACCACCTTCACCACATCTATTCGAAGCTCGGAGTGGAGGGTCGGAGCGCTCTCCACGACATCCTCGTACGGTAGCCGGGTCCCCGGCGGACACTTCGAGCCCGAGAATGAGCATCGAGATACTCATGACTCGATCGACGGTCGGCCCTACAGTCGAGCCGTGGACAGGCGGGCCGCCATGCGGCTGCTTCCGGCCGGTTATGCGCTGGCCCTGCGCCTTCGCGAGAGAGGTCGAACGGCCGAGATCCCTGGGCTTCTCGACATCGCCCCGGAGGCCGTTCCCACCCTCCTCCGGCTCGCGGAAGCGAAGCTCACCCGACTGATGGAGGGCGGCGGACCCGCCGCTTCGGGCTCATCTGAGAAATGAGCACCCTATTGCTCATGACGGATGTGACCTGACAAGTCAGCCTGTGTCAGGTCCCCTGGTCCGGCATCCGAATTGTCGCCGACCAGCTAGCTGGATGCCGTGGAAAGGAGAAGGCATGAAGCGGCTTCTGTTGGCATTCGCGCTGACCACCGCTGTGGCGGCGTTCCCGCACCCGGCACAGGCGCAGGATTCATGCGATGCGCCTGACAGCTTCGGATATGGGTGCCTGGTGGTGCCCTCGAGCTACATTGAGGCCAGAACGGTTCTTCTCCTCAGCGGGGACGACGCCTCGACCGAAGTCACCCTGCCGTTCCCATTCTCGTTCTACGGGCAGGCGTATCACAATGCCTTCGTCTCTACGAACGGCTTCATCAACTTCCTCGGCCACAACTCGAGCTTCTCCAACGTCCCTCTCCCGAGTACCAACCCCCCCAATGCGGCGATCTACGCCTTCTGGGACGACCTCGCTGTCGATTCACTCTCCAGCGTGCGAACCGAACTCCTAGGGACAGCCCCGTTTCGGCGCTTCGTGATCGAGTGGCGGAATGTCCGCTTCTTTGGCGACACCACCCGGCGGATCGATCTTGAGGCCGTCCTGTATGAAGACGGGCGGATCCTCCTTCAGTACGGAAACATCGCCGATGACGGGAGGGAGATGGGCAACTCCGCTACGGTCGGCATCGAAAACGAGGCCGGCACCGTCGCGCTGCAGTACTCGCACAACCAGTCAGCGATCCTTCCGCCGGAGTTCGCATTGCTCTTCACGCTCGACAGTGACGCAGACGGGATCCCAGATGACCGCGACGTGGAGGAGGCCCAGGAAGCGGTGGCGGACCTCCCCCAGAGCGCCTTCGCGCCGACCGTTTCAGCGGGGGGACACCGCACCGCCATGATCAACCGCCTCGAGGACATCGAGGCCCTGATTGCATCGGGGGACATCGAGCAAGCGATCGAGAGACTTCGTGACCTCCGCCGAAAGGTGGACGGCTGTCCCGCCGCGGTCGGTACCACACCGCATCCGGACGACTGGGTCGTGGATTGTGCCGCCCAATTGGAGATCCGAAGCCGCATCGACGACCTGATCGCCGCGCTCGAAACATGAAGAGGGTCCGATGAAGACGAGGCAAGGAGGATTCACGGTCATCGAGCTCCCGATCGTCGTAGTGATCATCGCCGTCCTCATCAATGTCCTCATCCCGGCCGTCCAGACGGTTCGACAGGCGGCTAACCGCTCTGACCCATGCGCCAGTCCGGCCCCGGCCGAGACCGAACCTGTCGATGTCGAGGGCGAGCTGAACGCCATCACGATCATCGACACAGCAAAGGAGACGTTCCGGTACGAGGTCAACTCCGAAGGCACCGTCGTGGGCATCGGGAGTGAGACAGGCAACGAGTGGCTCCTCGTTGGTGGAGCAAAGGGCACGGCAAGCCTCGACCAGCCGGTGCAGCTCCTCCACGGCTTCCAGCTCGTCGGCTCCTCGAAGGCCGTCGCCGGCGAGACCGTGCCGGTGGAGCTGCGGGCGTTGTTCGTCTTCAACAGGGACTTCAAGGGGGCGGATGTCTCCATCCTCGCGGCGGCCGCCGAGGACCCGTGTCTGTAGTAAACCTCCGAGGAGGGAGTCAGATGCGAGCGTATGCGAGACGGGCTGGCTTGGTGCTGGTCACCGTGGCGGCGGCAGGTCTCCTGCTGTCGCCGGCAACCGCAGCGAACTTCCTGACCAGGAAGAAGGCCGACAAGCGGTACATCAACGTCGGCGAGAAGGCCTCGGACGCCGACCTGCTCGACGGCCAGGACTCGACGGCGTTCCTGAGCACGAACCAGAAGGCCGCTGACGCCGACAAGCTCGACGGAAAGGACTCGACCCAGTTCCAGGGCGCGTACGCCCGGACCATCGTGGTGGCTCCCGTCGGCACGCCGACCCAGAACGGGACGGCGCTCCGGAATGCTCTGAACTCCATCACAGGTGCATCGGGAGCGAACCGCTATCTCCTCAAGATCGAACCCGGGAACTACGACCTGGGAAACACCCCGCTCCAGATGAAGAGCTGGGTCGACATCGAGGGATCCGGCGCCCCCGCGACCGACATCTGGAGCGGCGCCTTCAACACGGATACGAGCGCGACGATCATGTCCGATGCCCTCGCTGAGCTTCGCTTCCTCAGGGTGCTGAACTTCGGGATGGGGCCGTACGCGATCGCCCTCCGTCTCACAGGGCCGACTCAGGTGTCCCACATCAGCGCCCGCGCGGTCGGCGGCACGACCGAGACCACCGCGATCGATATCCCGTCCGGTGGACCGGAGCTCTTCAACGTGCGGATCGAGGCCATCGGCCCCGACGGGGCCGTTTCGAATGGGATCACGAGCGCCGGCGGTCCCTACATGGCGAACGGGCACGTCATCGCCACCCATGGGATCAACGCCACGAGTGTCGGCGTCAACGTGACCGATGGCGCGTTCTTCATCGACCGCTCGCTGATCCGAGGGGACACTGACGCCATCCTACGAACGGGCGGTGACGTCCGCGTTGGGGCGTCCAGGCTCATGGGCGGGGTCTCCGGAACGGTGATCTGTGCTGGCGTGTACGACGGGAGTTTCGCCTTCCACGCCAGCACCTGTCCCGCCTAGCCATGGGCAGCCGGGGAAACGACCGTCTTGGCCCGAAGGCTCAGGCTCAGGAGGAATGCCGATGATGCGCGTGATGGGCTCGGTGGTGTTATTACTTCCTCTCCTGGCGTCACCGAGCGCAGCAGCGCCGGCCGACGGTCCCCATGTGTCCGTGGTCAGCCCCGAGGATCGGACGGCCCTCGCTTCGCCGCTCGTCGACGTGACCGTCACATTCTCCGCTCGGAAGACCGATCAGAAGGCACCAGCCGGATACGTGACGCTGATCGAAGTACTCGCCGAGGGCACCGCCGTGGCCGAATTCGTGCCACCCGCTGGGACCCGCTCGGGAGAGCACTCCTTCAAGAACGTCGACCTGTCTCCATTCGCCGACTTGGGCGGAGCTGTCACGATCCGAGCACGGGCGGTCCAGGACAGCTCGATCTCATCGCTCTCCAGACCCGTGGTCGTAACGATCGACCCACAGGTCGCGGCGCTCCGCAGGTTGGAGGCGACGTCCATGGAGACTCCGGAGGTTCGCTTCGACGGGCCGATTCCGACCTTCGTCGCCGGCCAGATCCCCCTGCCGTCGGACCTTCCGCAGAATCCGGTGCTCAGGGCGCTCGACTACCTGAGCCGGTTCGCCGACCTCTACCGGTTGGATGATCCAGCCTCACAGTTGTACCTCAGTCGCATCGTGAGTGGCGACTCCGGCGAACAGCACGTGTTCTTCGGCCAGCATCAGAAGGGAATCCCCGTGTTCGGCGCGGCGCTCGCGGTCCATCTGAAGGATGACGCCGTCATCGCAACCAATGGGGCCTACCTGCCGTCCCTGCCCTCTGATCAGCTCCCTGAGATCGACCCTCGCGAGGCCGCAGACATCGTCTTGGGGGAGGTGACCGGCCAAGAGGTCGGGATCCTCGGTACCCCGAAGCTCACCTGGTTCGACCTCGGGGTCATCGACGAGCTCGATTCTGCAACCCGTCTCGCCTGGCAGGTTCACGTCAACGGAGACATGTTCCACGATGGCTCCCTGGGCGGATGGCTGTACTTCGTCGACGCCGCCGATGGCAGCATCCTCCATCGCCTGACCACGATCCGGGAGGACGCCCCAGACAAGGACATCCAGATCGATTGGGGGTTCGGCGGCACCTCGGCGAGCTGTTGGATCTTCGCCACCTCTGAACAGGTGTACGACGAGGATGGGCCAACCGATTTCTATGGCAGTCTGATCGAACCGTGGCGGAGCGAGGCCGATCGCACGTTCTCCGGTGCGAACCGCGCCTACGACTACTTCTTCAACACCTTCCATCGACACTCGTTCGACGGGGACGACGAGCAGATCGAGGCCTATTTCGACACGGGAGCGCCGAACGCCCGCTGGATCTACGACTGCGATCAGATCGAGTTCCGGATGGGTTGGGCCAGGCGCGATGTATTCGTGCACGAGTACGGCCACGCCGTCACGGATTACACGGCGGAGCTCGTGTATCAGAACCAGCCGGGAGCGTTGCACGAGAGCTACTCGGACGTCTTCGCGTCCCTGGAGGAAGGGAACTGGACGATGGGCGAGGCGCTGGCCGGGCCGAGCGGCTGTCTGCTTCCCGAGCCAGGTGGCACCATCCGAGACCTGGCGAACCCTCCCGCGTGCGGCCACCCGGACCACGTGCTCCCCGGCGTCAGCGGCGACGGGCTGGGCTTGCGGCCCGCCAGCCCCTCCCCCAGCCGAGCCGACGACTGGGGTGCCGTTCACACGAACAGCGGCATCCCGAACAAGGCCGCCTACCTGATCTCGCAGGGGGGCGTCCACAACGGGCTCACGATGGCGGGGATCGGGTCCACGAAGACCCAGGCGCTCTACTACGACGTGCTGACCCGTGGTCTGGTCGCCGGCTCGGACCTGATGGCGCAAAGGGACGTGACCGTGGCTCGGGCTCGCCACTGGGCGTCCAGAGGGTCAAACGGGTTCACCTCTGCCGATCTCTGCACCGTCGTGAACGCGTTCTCATCGGTCGGGCTCGGGGATTCCGATCTGGATTGCGACGGCGTCATCGATACGAGGGACGATGACGACGACGGCGACCGATGGATCGACGCCGAGGACAACTGCGTCAGGATCGCCAACCCGGACCAGCGCGATACCGACGGCGATGGGATCGGAGATGCCTGCGACGATGATGACGACAACGACGGTTTCCCCGACACGGAGGACAACTGCGTTCGAGTGCCCAACGACCAGACCGATCGTGATCGGGACGGCCGTGGAGATGCCTGCGACGACGACGACCGCGACGGTGTCTTGGACATCACGGATAACTGCGTTGGTGCCCCCAACCCGCGCCAGCAGGACAACGATGGCGACGGGCGGGGGGATGTCTGTGATTCGGACGACGATAACGACGAAGTGCTCGATGGCGATGACAACTGCCCCCTGACCTTCAACCCGGGACAGGAAGACCGGGACGGGGACGGGGTGGGCGATGTATGCGACAACTGCCCGGAGGAGTCCAACCCCGGTCAGCAGGACGGAGACGGTGACGGGATGGGTGACGTATGCGATCCAGATCGGGACGGCGATGGGATCCTGAACGAGGCGGACTCCTGCCCGGACGACCGCAACTTCGGGCAGGACATCAACCGCAACGGTGTCGATCTCGCGTGTGACGGGGAGGAACGGGATCTGCTCTCGGGAGAAGAAGGCCGGGTGTTGAAAGGCCTGCTCCGCTTCGAGGACCTCACCGAAGCGGTCCGCATCCCGCTCAGCCCGTGTACGCGAGACGGGTGCCCGGACTTCCTGCCTGACGGATACCGAACTCTCGTTACCGTCGAGCTGGGGAAGGACCTGCCGGTCAGGATCGTGGACGACTACGGGTTCGTGGCCGCGAAACAGAAGCGCGGCATGGTCAAGACCCTCTCGTTCAGCCCAGACGCCGACTTCTTCTACCGATCCCCCATCTCCAAGCAGGTGTTCCAAGGACGCTCGTACGTCCTGGAGCTGTTCCCGTCCCCCGACATGGTGGAGGGTCAGGACGTTGAGATCGCCATCACGGTGAGGTCGACCATCCCGCAGTAGCAGAATCATCTTGGCTGCCGGGCGGGGCGAGGCTATCCTTGACGCGACCCGGCCAAGACGATGGCAGCCACACACCCGACCCAGAGCCCATGGAGCGAGCGCGCCCCCCTATGGATGGGGTCGCGCGCCGTGCTCCTGCTCGTCGCGCTGGCCATCGGATCGGTACTCTTCGCCCTGGCGCTCCTTCCCCCGGTGGGAGCCGCCAGCCGGGCCGTCCTCCGGGTGACCGAGAAGTTCAACGAGGTTGCCCAGGGCGTGGACCTGGCGTTCCCGCGGATCCCCGAGCGATCGACGATCTACGCCAGGGACGGCTCGGTCCTGGCCACCCTCTACCTCGACGAGAACCGCAAGATCGTCCGGCTGAACCAGGTGAACCCCGTGGCCATCGACGCGGTGCTGGCGATCGAGGACGCGCGGTTCTGGGAGCATCCGGGGCTCGACGTCCAGGGGATCCTCCGGGCGCTGGTCCGCAACGTCCGGGCCGGCGAGATCGAGCAGGGAGCCTCGACGATCACCCAGCAGCTGGCCAGGAACGTGTTCGCCACGATCGGGACCGAGGAGACTCTGGCCCGGAAGGTCCAGGAGGCCAGGGTGGCAATGCGGCTCGAGGACGAGTACTCGAAGGAGGAGATCCTCGAACTGTACCTGAACGAGGTGTACTTCGGCCGCGGCGTGTACGGGATCGGGACCGCCGCCGAGTACTACTTCGGCACCAGGGCTCGGAAGCTGACGTTGCCCCAGGCGGCCATGCTCGCCGGCCTGATCTCCTCCCCGGAGACGTACTCGCCGGTGAACGACAAGGAAGCCGCGATCGCACGACGGAACGTGGTCGTCGCCCGGATGGAGGGCCTGGGGATGATCACGCCCGACGAGGCGGCTACAGCCATGGCCACGCCGCTTGGCCTCGACATCACAGCGGTCGGCAACGAGAACGCCCGCTTCCCGTTCTTCGTCGAGTACCTGAAGGCGCGGATCCTGTCCGATAAACGGTTCGGGAGGACGAAGCGGGCCCGGATCAAGACCCTGTTCCAGGGCGGCCTGAAGATCTACACGACGCTCGAGCCGGGCCTGCAGCGGGCCGGGGAGCGGATCGTGGCCCGGCGGTTCCCCGACCGCCGGGGCCCCCAGAGCGCGATCGCCGCGGTCGACACCGCGACCGGGGCCGTGAAGGCCCTCGTCGGCGGGCAGGACTTCGAGCGGTCGCAGGTGAACCTGGCCACGGGGCAGGGCGGGACCGGCAGGCAGTCGGGGTCGGCGTTCAAGCCGTTCACGCTGGTGGCCGCCTTCGAGCAGGGCATCCCCCTGGGGAAGGTGTACAGGGCCGCCTCGGGCCAGTACGTCGACTGCGGCCAGTACGGCGGGAGGTACCAGGTGTTCAACGCGGGCGACGGGGGCGGGAGCGGGTACATCGATATGCCCACCGCCACCCAGAACTCCGTGAACGCCTACTTCGTCCAGCTCGCCGCGGAGGTCGGCCCCCCGAAGATCGTCGAGGTGGCTCAGCGCATGGGGATCCGAAGCCCGCTCGAGCCCGTCTGCTCGATCACGCTCGGGACGTTCGAGGTGACGCCGCTGGAGATGGCCTCGGCGTTCGGCACGCTGGCGAACCACGGCGTCCATTGCAGGCCGTTCGCCATCACTCGGGTCGAGGCCCGCGGCAAGGTTCTCCTCCGGCAGAAGCAGGGCCGGTGCGACCAGGTGGTGGACCGGCAGATCGCCGACGACGTCGCCGGCCTGCTCCGCCTCGTGGTGAGCGGGGGGACCGGTACGGCGGCGAACCTGGGGCAGTGGCCGGTGTTCGGCAAGACCGGGACCACGAACGATTCGGCCGACGTCTGGTTCGCGGGCTGCACGGTGCAGGTGTGCGCGGCCACGTGGGTCGGCCACCCCGAGGCTCGGGTGCCCATGCCCGGCGCGTACGGTGGGACCGTGGCCGCCCCCGTGTGGCACGACTTCATGCTCGTGGCGATGCAGGGGCTCCCGCCCCGGTCGCTCCCCGGGACCCCCCAGCCCGAGGGCGCCCGCGTTCCCGACGTCGTCGGGCTGTCCCGGGCCGAGGCCATCGACGTGCTCGTCGAGGCCCACTTCACGCCGGTCACGGAGAGCGTGCCGGCCGCCGACCCCGTCGACGTGGTCGTGGGACAGTCACCGGCCGGCGGCGCGCGGGCCATCGCCGGGAGCCAGGTGGTGATCCGGGTGAGCAACGGGGAGGCGCCCGGGGCGAAGGTCCCGAACGTGGCCGGGCTGACGGCCGGCGCCGCGGCCGCGAGGCTGGAGAGCGCCGGGTTCAGGGTCGAGGTCCAGCGCGAGGCCACCAGCGATAAGAAGCTCCACGGGCGCGTGGCCGCCCAGGCGCCCGGCCCCGGCGTCCGGCTGGAGCGGGGCTCGACGGTGGCGATCGTCGTGTACCGGTACGTGAAGCCGGGAGGCGGGCCGCCCTCTCCGCCGCCGCCCGAGGAGGCTTAGGTCTCGCCGCCGGAGCCCGCGAGCCGCTCGCGAGCAAGCGCGTTTACCCGCGAACCGTCCACCCGGCCCCGATGCCGGGCCATGATCCAGGCCATGACCTTGCCGACCTCGCCCGGAGCGTCGGCACCGGTGGCTCCGATCGCCTCCTCGATCACGGCCCGCACCTCCTCCTCACTCAGCTGCTGGGGGAGATAGGCCTCAAGGATGGCGGCTTCCGATCGCTCCTTCTCGGCGAGCTCGGGACGATCGCCCCGCTCGTAGGCATCGATGGACTCCCGCCGGCGCTTCGCCTCACGGCTGACGACCTCGAGGAATTCCTCCTCGGAGAGATCGTGCCCCAGCTCGACCTCTCGGTTCCGCACGCCCGTGGCCAGGAGACGCATCGTGGCCAGACGGGTCCGATCGCCCGACTTCATCGCTGCCTTGATCTCCGCCGACAGCCGATCCGCCACCTCGCCCACTACACTCTCCTCCCGATGCTCGCCCGGGCGCTCCTCGTGATCCTCGCCGCCGGCGCGCTCGTCCTGGCCTACGCGGTCCTCATCGAGCGCCGATGGTACCGGCTGCGCCGCCACCGACTGGCCATCCTACCCACGGACACCTCGGGGCTCACGGTCCTGCACCTCTCGGACCTCCACCTCCTCCGGCACGATGAGGGGAAGCGCCGGTTCCTGGCCTCGCTCCCCCGCGCCGACGTGGCGGTGATCACCGGCGACCTGCTCGGCGAGCCGGAGGCCGTGGAGTTCGCCGCGGCGGCGCTCCGGCCGGTCCGGGGGCGGGTGGCCTCGCTGTTCGTGCTCGGGTCGAACGACCTGTACGTGCCCCGGCCGAACAACCCGTTCCGCTACTTCGTCCGGAACGATCGCCGGCGCCGGCTCCTCGGCCGGCGGGGCCGGGCTCAGGACCTCGTCCGGGAGCTCGAGCGGGACGGGTGGGTCCACCTCCGGAACCGGAAGTACGGACGGCGCGTCGACGGTGTGCCGATGGAGATCGTCGGTCTCGACGACCCGCACGTCCACCGGGCCGATCTCTCGGTGGCGCCCCGGACCACGCCGGACGCGTTCGGCCTGGCCGTGGTCCACTCCCCCGACCCGGCCCCCGAGCTCGCCGCGCTCGGGTACGACCTCGTGGTGGCCGGCCACACCCACGGGGGACAGATCCGCCTGCCGCTGGTGGGCGCGCTCGTCACGAACTGCTCGGTGCCGACCCGGCTGGCCCGGGGCCTGGCCCGGCTCGGCGGAACCTACCTCCACGTGTCGCCGGGCCTCGGGACGAGCAAGTACGCTCCGTTCCGGCTGCTGTGCCGCCCCGAGGCGACCCTCCTCGAGCTCAGCTCCCGGCCGTGAGCACCCGCCGGTAGACCGCCTCGTAGGCCGACACCATGGCCTCGCCCGAGAACCGCTCCTCGACCCGGCGTCGGAGCACGGCCGGGTCGAGCTCCCCGACGCGCCCGATCGCCTCGGCCGCGGCCTCGGCGTAGTCCTCGACCGGCACCAGGAAGCCGGTCTCGCCGTCGACGATGATCTCGGGGACCGCACCGCGCGGGGTCGCCACGACCGGGGTCCCGCACGCCATGGCCTCGGTCATCACCAGGCCGAACGGCTCATCCCAGTCGATCGGGAACAGCACGGCCCGGGCACGCTGGAGGAGGTCGACCTTCTCCCGGTGGGGGATCTCGTGGAGGACCCGGGTGCCCTCGGGGAGGGCCGGAAGGACGTCCTCCTGCCAATGGTCCAGCTCGATCGGCTCCGCGATCTTCACCGCCATCACGAGCGGGAGGCCGGCGGCTGCGGCGGCTTCCACGGCCCGGCGAGGGCCCTTGTCCGGGTGACTCCGACCGATGAACAGGAGGAAGTCCTCCTTCTCCTTCCTCCAGGGGTACTCCGAAAGGTCGATCCCGTTGTAGACCACCCCCGCGTACCGCAGGTCGGGCATGTGGGACCGCTGGTCCTCGCTGATGGCCACGAACCACAGCCGGTCGGCCACCAGCTCGTAGACGGCGCGCATCTCGTCCGTGAACGCCCGGTGGAGCGTGTGCACCACCGGGATGTCGAGGAGCATGCCGGCGACCAGGCCCGACCAATAGGTGTGCTGGTGGATCAGCTCGAACCTGGCGGTATCGAGATGCGCCCGCAGCTGGTGCACGGTGTCGTGCCAGATCGAGTTGACGAACGGGGGCCCCGCGGCGGTCTCGAACGCGTACTCGAGCTTCGCCCGGGTCACGGAGTCGCCCGTGGCGAACAGCGTGACGTCGTGGCCCCGGTCCACGAGGCCGTCGGCCAGGAGAGACACGATCCACTCGATCCCCCCGTACCCCTTCGGGGGGACGGCGACCCAGGGCGGAGCGATCTGCGCGATCCTCAGGCGGCTATGCTACCAATCGGGTGTCAGCCTCCCTCGAACCGAACGCCCTCGAGC
>JBQGDK010000170.1:0-3711 GCA_052039025.1 Actinomycetota bacterium | reverse complement strand
GGGAGCGGCCGCGGGCCGGGGCGATCGGGGCGCTGGTCCGCAACCCCGACGGCACGATCCAGCCCTCCGCCCGACGGGTGCCCCGGCTCGGCGAGGCGCTGGCCCACGCGTTCCTCGGGCCGATCTGGCGGGGGAACCCCTGGACCCGCTCGTACACGATGGCCGGCTGGGACCGGGCGTCGGAGCGACAGGTCGAGTGGGTCTCGGGCTCGGCGATGCTCCTCCGGCGGGAGGCCATCGACGAGGTCGGGGCGTTCGACGAGGGCTACTTCATGTACGTTGAGGATGTCGACCTGTGCACCCGGCTGCGCCGAGCGCGGTGGGAGGTGCTGTTCTCGCCGGAGCTCGAGGTCGTCCACCAGATCGGCGTGTCCACCCACGGCCAGCGCGGCCGGATGGCCTTCGCCCATTCCGACAGCATCTACCGGTATTTCGTGAAGCACCGCGCCACCGGCGGGATGGCGTTGCTGAAGCCGGCGGTCCGCCTGGCGCTGTGGCTGCGGGCCGCCTTGATGTCGGCCCTCCCGAGGCGGCGATCGTCGTGAAGGCGGTGGTTCTCGTCGGGGGTGAGGGGACGAGGCTCCGCCCTCTCACCGAGACGATCCCGAAGCCGCTGGTGCCGTTCATGAACCGCCCGTTCCTGGACCACGTCCTCGACCACCTGGCCGAGCACGGCGTCGACGAGGTGGTGTGCTCCTCCCCGTACCTCGAGGCCGTGTTCCACACGTTCCTGGGGACCCGGACCGGCCGGCCGCCATCGGTCCGGTGGATCACCGAGACCGAGCCGCTGGGCACCGCCGGGGCCATCGCCGGGGCCCTGGCGCACCTCGACGAGACGTTCCTGGCCCTGAACGGGGACGTCCTCACCGACATGGACCTCGCGGCGCTCGTCGAGGCCCACCGCGCCCGCGGCGCCGTGGCCACGATCGCCCTCCACCTGGTGGAGGACGCCCGTCCGTTCGGGCTCGTCGAGACCGAGGCCGACGGGCGCGTGGTGGCGTTCCGTGAGAAGCCCTCCGAGCCGGTGCCGGCCGCGATCAACGCGGGCGTGTACGTGCTCGAGCCCGAGGCCCTGTCGAACGTCCCCGCGGGCCGGATGGTGTCGATCGAGCGCGAGACGTACCCGGACCTGATCGCCCGGGGCGAACCCGTGTACGCGGCGGCGGTCTCCGGCTACTGGCTCGACCTCGGCACGCCCGAGGCCTACCTCCGGGCGCACGTCGACGCCCTGGACGGACGGATCGCCGAGTACCGGGGAGCGGGCCGGCCCACGCTGGCTCCGGGAGCCAGGCTGGAGCCCGGGGCCTCGGTGGGCCCGCACGTCGTCCTCGGTCCCGAGGCCGCGGTGGGGGCCGGGGCCGAGGTGGACCGTTCGGTGCTCTTCGACGGAGCCACGATCGGCCCGGACGCCCGGGTGTTCTCCTCGATCCTGGGGCCCGGCAGCGCAGTGGGGGCCGGGGCCGAGCTCGGCGACGCGGTCCTGGGCGAGCGGGCCCGGGTGGCCGAGGGGGCCCGGCTGTTCGGGGCTCGGGTGTCGGCGGGCGAGGTCCTCGGCGCCGGCGCGGGCTGAACGACCGCGCATCCCGCCCCGGTCGATGGTGGTAGCGTGGGTAACCCCGAGATCCCCGCGATGAGGAGACGCATCGTCGTGCCCATGGCCGCCGCCGTGGGGCTCTCGCTCCTGGCGGCGGGGCCCGCGCCGGCCGGATCGGAACGACCGGCCGGTAGCTTCACCTTCCACGGCTCCGGCTACGGACACGGCATCGGCCTCGGCCAGTTCGGGATGCTCGGCCTGGCCAGGCAGGGGTGGTCGGCCCGGAGGATCGTCCGTCATTACTACTCGAAGGTCGAGGTGGGCCCGAGGGAGCCCGCCCGGCCGGCGATCCGAGTGGGGCTCCTCCAGGCCGTCGGCAGCGCCCAGCTGATCGCCGTCCACGGCGCGTACGATCTGGCGCTCGAGAGCGGGCAGCCGATCGATTCGGTGGCGCCCGGGTCGCGCCGGACCATCGAGGTCACCGCCGACAGGCGGTTCCGGATCCTCCGCCCGGACGGCTCGATCGTCGGCGACACCACCTGGGGCGGCCCGGGGGATCCGGTCGTGGCCGTCCGCCAGGCCGATGCGCGGATCCGGGTTGCGGGCTGGGGGCACGAGATCGCTCACGGCCTCATCCGGTTCGAGGTCGCCGGCGCCGGCCAGGGGCACCTCCTCGGCGTGATGCCCGTCGAGGAGTACGTGCTGGGGATCGCGGAGGTCCCGAGCTCTTGGCCGAGGGCGGCGCTGGCCGCCCAGGCGGTCGCCGCGCGCACGTACGCCTACTGGCGCCTGGCCGGGGGGGTACGGGCCGGCTGCGGCTGCGACGTGCTCTCCACGGTCGGGGACCAGAACTACGTCGGCTGGGACAAGGTCGCGGCGGCCGGCGGCGAGCGATGGGCCACCGCGGTGCGGACGACCGAGCGGACCGTGGCCACGTACCAGGGCGCCCCGATCTACGCGGCCTACAGCTCCTCGAGCGGAGGCTACACCGAGGACATCGAGAACGTGTGGACCGGCTCGGCCGCGCTCCCGTACCTCCGCGGGGTGTGCGATCCGGCCGACGACACGGCGGCCAACCCGAGCCGATTCTGGCTGGCCTCGTTCGAGCCAAGCGCGGTGACCAGCCGCCTCAAGCCCTACACGGGCGACATCGGTGCCGTGAAGCGCTTCACCGACTGGGCCCTGGGCGTCTCCGGGCGTGTGTCCCGGGTCACGGTGGTCGGGACGGGCGGCAGCGCGGTGGTCGAGGGGTGGGACATCCGCAGCGGGCTGTCGCTGAAGGACACCCGATTCTCGGTGAACCGCAACCTCAACATCCGCGGCGAGATCCGGGAGACGTACGACGCCTCGCGGTGCCGTCCCGGCCGGGCGACGAGCGGGCAGAGGACGATCCGGGGCGGCCGGCTCCAGAGGTTCGTGAACGGGCGGATCTACGAGCACCTGAAGCGGGACGCGGCGGTGTGGCTCCGCGGCGCGATGCTCAGCGCCTACCTGGACGCCGGTGGACACACCTCCCGCCTGCGGCTGCCGTATCGGATCAAGCGGATCAAGGGCGGCCGGCGTGCCTGGTTCGACGGGGGGGTCATCACCTGCACGGGCCGCTGCCGGGTTCGCTTCGGCTAGGAGACCTCGGCCTCCGGCGCCGCGGCGCCGTTCTTGAACTCGTCGATGAAGGCCCGGGCGACCAGGGCGACGTCACCGGGGTTGGCGTCCTCCGGCACCTGCCCCTGCTGGAGCCGGGTCCACGCGACGAAGGAGATGTTCGTCCCCTCGGGGAGGGCCTCGTACGGGGACATGATGACCTCGGTCTCGCCCTCGGCCAGCTCCTCGAGCTCGGTGACCACGTCCTCCGGGAGCGCGCCGTCGCCCTCGGCGCGGTAGTAAATCAGCACGAAGCCGTGCTCGAGGTTGTGGACCGCCGAGGTCTCCGGGATCGGCTGGTCGTACACGCGCGGCTCGGGGGGGAGGGGGCCGGGGGCGTGCGGTCCCGACGCGGCCGGGATCGTCGCGTACTGGGGCGGGGGGTCGTTCGGCTGGAGGTGCTCGGTGCCCTCGTCAGCCGGCTCCTGAACCTCGCCGATGCCGACCCGGGCGGCTGCGGTCGCGGCGCGCTCCTGCACCTGTCGGTTCTCCTGGACCTGCGTCCACACGAAGATCCCGATCCCCGCGGCGGCGGC
>JBQGDK010000169.1:0-1870 GCA_052039025.1 Actinomycetota bacterium | reverse complement strand
TCGCGCGGGTTGGCCGGGATCTTGGGATCCATGAGGGCACGCTTGGGAACTGGGTGAACAAGGACCGCGTCGAGGGGGGCGAGCAGGAAGGGTTCACCGTCGACGAGCGCGCCCGTGTCCAGCGGCTCGAGCGGGAGAACGCTGAGCTGCGGATGGAGCGTGATGTTCTCAAGCGATCGGTGGTCCTGTGGGTCAAGGAGGCGACGCGATGAGCGTGGTGTCGTTCATCGCCTCCCAGGGGACCGTCCATGGTGTGTCCCACGCGAGGTGCTGCCGCTGGCTGGGGGTGAGCGAGTCGTGGTTCTACAAGTGGCACGACCGCCAGCCCACCCTTCGCCGGCGCCGCTGCGCCGAACTGGACGCGGCGGTGAAGGCGTCCTTGGACGACTCGGGGGGGCACGCCGGGTACCTACGGGTCGCCTCGGGTGTGGGAAGACCTGGTCGACGCCGGCTGGCGGGTGTCGAAGAAGACGGTGGCTGCCTCGATGGCCCGCCAGGGTTTGCAGGGGCGGTACCCGAAGCGCAAGCGGCGCTGGCTCACCCGCCCGGACAAGGCGGCCGACCCGATCCCGGACCTGGTGCGCCGAGACTTCCGTGCCGAAGCGGTCGATCAACGCTGGTGCGGCGACCTGACCGGGATCCCCACCGACGACGGCAAGCTGTACCTGGCCACGGTCCTGGGCCTCGCCTCTGGGCGCCTGCCGGGCTTCGCCATGAGTGGGCATCACGACTCGGCGCTGGCGAAGGCCGCGCTGTGCATGGCTGCCGCGGTGCGCGGCGGCGATGTCGATGGCGTGGTGTTCCACAGCGACAAGGGCGGCGAGTAGGTCGGCGATCTCTTCGCGCAAGCATGCGAGGCGCTCGGGATAACGCAGTCAATGGGCCGGGTCGGCTCGGCGTTGGACAACGCGGCCGCGGAGAGCTTCAACTCGACCCTCGAGCACGAGCTGCTGTCCCGCCACCGGTTCGAGACCCACGACCAGGCCCGCCGCGAGGTTGCCCGGTTCATCGACGCGTACAACCACCGGCGCCGACACAGCCGCTGCGAGATGCTCTCGCCGGTCGCCTACGAGGCGCTGCTCGCCGAGCGAGCCACCGAAGCGGCCCGAACGAGCACGGCCGCGTGAAACGCGCCTCTCAGATCGCCGCTGAGGCTCTCGGAACGACCCCAATGGCATCAGCTCCCGGCGAATGCGAGGCTCCATCAGCTATCAGCAACCCTCCACGGTAACGGGGGAAGCCCAGATCAACGCCGATCGTGGTCCGACGGTAGAGGGGTGGCGCCACGCGTCCTTCTCGCTGTAGGTCTTGAAGAAGTGCCCGCTGGAAACCCATCCTCAACGCACTCACCATCCACTACGGCGACCGCATCCAGGCCGCCACCTGACCATCAAGCATCACGCCGGTTACACAACGAACCGGACAGTCCCCGGTGTGTCGCGGGCGGTGAGGTCGAGGTCGTGCCACCGTTCCCAGGCGGCCTGGCGAGGGATACCTGCGGCGGCGGTATCACCTACGCGCTCCGGGTGTCGGCGGCAAGAGCGGGTAGTGCGCCGTGACCGGCGGTAGAAGGGCAGCGTGCGGGCGAGCAGGCCCGGGCGGCCACCCGACCCACCAGGATGGCGTGGTGAATCCCATCGTCGTCCTCGGCCCGGATTGTGGCGCCATTTCTTCGGGTAGCGACTGCAACGGGTACAGAGACGGTCCCCCGGGGGTCACCCCGGCACTATCCACCGGGGGACCGTCTCGCGTTCGGGCTCGCTAACGGGCCCAAACGCCGAGTCCGAACTGGTTCGGACTCAGATGTAGCCGAGCTCGCTGCCGACCGTGGCGAACCGGTCGACGAACGGCTCGGTCTGCTCCCCGGTCA
>JBQGDK010000168.1:0-5591 GCA_052039025.1 Actinomycetota bacterium | reverse complement strand
GGCCTCGGGCGACGCGGCCACCACGCTCCGGACCGTGACGAAGTCGGCGGCCCGCAGGCCCGAGGCGAACCGAGCGGTCCCCATCGTCGGGAGGACGTGGTTCGAGCCCACCCCGTAGTCGCCGAACGTCACCGGCGTGTGGGGCCCGAGGAACGCGGCGCCGAAGGAACGGACCCGTTCGAGGAAGGCATCGGGGTCGGCGGTCAGGATCTGGAGGTGCTCGGGCGCGATCGTCTCGACGACCCCGGCGGCCTCGGCCTCGTCCTCGACGACCACGGCGGCCGAGCCGGCTGCGGCCTCTTCGACGATCCCTCGACGGGGCGACGACCGGGCCTCCTCCCACAGCACCCGTCCGACCGCGTCGAGAAGGGACCCATCGAGGCACACCAGGACGAACCGGGCCTCGGGATCGTGCTCGGCCTGGGCCACGAGGTCGACGGCCAGCGTGGCCGGGTCGGCCGCGCCGTCGGCCACGATCACGAGCTCCGTGGGGCCGGCCAGCCCGTCGATGCCGACGATCCCGGCCACCTGGCGCTTGGCCTCGGTCACCCAGACGTTGCCGGGCCCCACGATCTTCGCCACGCGATGGATCGTCTCGGTGCCGACGGCGAGGGCCGCGATCGCCTGAGCGCCGCCGACCGAGTACACCTCATCGGCCCCCGCGATCTCGGCGGCCGCGGCGATCGCGCCGGCGACCCGCCCGTCGGGTCCCGGCGGGCTGCACAGCACCACCCGCGGCACGCCGGCGACCTTCGCCGGCACCACGGTCATCAGGACGCTCGAGGGATACGCGGCCCGGCCCCCCGGGACGTAGCAGCCGACCGAAGTTAGCGGGCGCACCACCTCGCCGAGTCGCAGGCCGTCGCGGTGCTCGCTCCACGCCGTCGGCAGCTGACGGACGTGGAGATCGCGGAGCCTCGCGGCCATCGCCTCGAGGGCCCCGAGCACGTACCGATCGACGCCGGCGGCGGTCTCCATCTCGGCCCGCACGTCGTCGAGCCGGACACCGTCGAAGCGCTCGGTGTACTCGATGAGGGCCCGGTCCCCGCGCTCACGGACCTCCGAGATGATCGCGGCCACGGCCTCGATCACGGGCAGGTCGGGCAGCGCCCCGCCCCGCCCGCCGATCTCGCTCGGATCGACCACTCGGATGATGTCGCTCGCTCCTTCCCGAGAACACGAAAGGGGCCGCTCGCGCGGCCCCTCGAGTTCCTGCTCCTCCTCTGCTACGGCCGCACGCGCGCCTCCGGACCGCCGTGATGGGCGGCCCCGTGATGCGTCACATGCGACGTGCAAGCCATCGCCTATCAGTATGGAGAGGGGACGGCGAGGTTGTCAACCGCAGCGCTCGAGCGGGCCGGGACGGCCCGCTCGACCGCGGTCCGGCTTTCAGCCGGCGTTGATGGCGAACATCATCACCACGAACATCACGACGGTGAGCCCGAGGACCACCTGGGCCACGATCACCATCCACATGCCTGACCCGCCGGTGGCTCGGATCTTTCCGCCGGGCCATGCCGGCGAGGACGCCGCCCACTCCGGCGAGCACCACGCCGCCCAGCGCCGACCAGAACGACTCTGCCTCCTTGGCGCCGGTTCCCTGACAGGAGACGAAGGAGCACGAGCGGCTGTGACACTGCCTCCGCGAAAGCGGCCGGGTGTCACAGGCCGAGGTGCTATCTCGTCTCATCTGGCACCATGAGGAGCCGGGCCCCAAGGGAGAGCCGCGTGAGCGAGCTATACGAAGAGCTCCGGCCGCTGATGTTCTCCATCGCCTACCGGATGCTGGGGAGCGCGAGCGAGGCCGAGGACATCGTCCAGGAGGCGTTCCTGCGCCTCTACCGCGAGTCCGGCAAGGGGACGGCGATCGAGTCACCGAAAGCCTACCTGTCGGCGGTGACCACCCGGCTCAGCATCGACCACCTGCGCTCCGCCCGGGTCCGCCGGGAGAGCTACGTCGGCACATGGCTGCCCGAGCCGGTGCTCACCGACGAGGCTCCCCAGCACGCCGAGACCGCTGATTCGCTCTCCATGGCATTCCTGGTGTTGCTGGAGAGCCTCACCCCGGTCGAGCGGGCGGTCTTCCTGCTCCGGGAGGTGTTCGAGTACGACTACGACGAGATCGCCACGATCGTGGAGAAGAGCGAGGAGAACTGTCGTCAGATCGCCGTCCGGGCCCGACGACAGATCGAGGCCAAGAAGCCCCGCTTCGAGGCCTCCCGGAAGCGCAGGGAGGAGTTGGCCCGGCGGTTCTTCGAGGCGGTGAGCGAGGGAGACACCGACGAGCTCATCGCTCTGCTGGCTGCTGACGTCGTCGCGTACGGGGACGGGGGCGGCAAGGCGCCTGCGCTTCCTCGCCCCGTCTACGGGGTTGAGCGGGTGGCCCGTCTCCTGATCGCCAGCACCAGGTTCGGTGCGGAGCGAATGGGGCTCCGCGGCATGCGCCCCGCGACCATCAACGGGCAGCCGGGAGCCCTGTTCTTCGATGTGGAGGGCCGTCCCCTGGGGGCGATCACGCTCGACATCGCCGACGACAAGGTGCAAACGGTCCGCGCCATCAGCAATCCAGAGAAGCTGGGGCATCTGGGCACCTTCTCCAACCGGCCCGCTCCCACCTCCTAGGCTCCGAAGGAGGGCCCGGGCGGCCGTTCCTTCCAGCGCACAAGCCGCGGACACATCCAGCGGAGACGCCGGATGTGTCACGAGCAGCAGGGGCATCTCGTCTACAGGGTGACCGCCCGATCGTGGACCGCGAAGGAGGCACCCCATGAATGTGTTCGTCGCCGGAGCCACGGGTGCGATCGGCACCCAGCTCGTCCCCCAGCTGGCCGCCGCCGGCCACAACGTGATCGGCATGACCCGGTCGTCGGCCAGGGCCGACATGCTCCGGGCCCTGGGCGCCCGGCCGGTCGTGGCCGACGCGCTCGATCCCGACGCGGTCACCCGTGCCGTGGCTGAGAACGAGCCCGAGGTGATCGTCCACCAGCTCACCGCCCTCAAGGGCGAGCCGGGCCTGAGGGACATGAGGAACCCCGACCGCTTCGCCGCCATGACCAAACGTCTGCGTACCGAAGGGACCGATCACCTGCTCGCCGCGGGCCGGACCGTCGGGATCCGCCGCTTCGTCGCCCAGAGCATCTGCATCGGCACCTCCTCCCGCACGGGCGGCCCCGTGAAGACCGAAGACGACCCGGCCGACCTCGACCTTCCGGCCAAGCTGCGTTCCGGCGCCGCCGCGATCCGCTACCTCGAGGACGCCGTGACCGGGATCGACTGGGCCGAGGGCCTGGCTCTGCGCTACGGCGCCCTCTACGGGCCGGGCACCGGCCTCAGCGCCGATCCCGAGGCCTTGCTGACCAAGGCCATCCGGAAGCGGCAGTTCCCGATCATCGGCGACGGCGGCGGCGTCTGGTCGCACGTGCACATCGAGGACGCGGCCAGCGCCACGGTGGCGGCCGTCGACGGTGGCGGGCCGGGCGTCTACAACGTCGTCGACGACGAGCCGGCGCCGGTGCACGAGTGGCTGCCGTTCTTCGCAGAGCAGATCGGGGCGAAGAAGCCGAGGAAGGTCCCCCGCTTCCTGGTCCGGCTCGTGGCCGGCGAGGCCCCAGTGTGGATGATGACCGAGATGAGGGGCGCGTCGAACGCCAAGGCCAAGCGCGAGCTCGGCTGGCAGCCACGCTGGTCGACGTGGCGGCTCGGCTTCGCCAAGGGCCTCGGCGGGTGAACGCCCGGCTCTTCGAGGAGCTGCGTCCCGCCGGGTTCGCGGTCGCCTACCCCATCCTCCGCTCGCCGCGGCGAATCCGCCCTGCCACCAGCGCGATCCGCCCCGCCACGAGTAGGGCCGCCGCCAGCCCCACC
Source organism: Actinomycetota bacterium (assembly GCA_052039025.1). Classification (GTDB taxonomy): domain Bacteria; phylum Actinomycetota; class UBA4738; order UBA4738; family CALAEC01; genus CALAEC01. The sequence goes on along the minus strand of JBQGDK010000168.1, from coordinate 1,730 downwards.
ACCGACAGCACGAGCGTTCCGGCTACGACGATGCCACCGCCCGCCGCCAGAGCTCGAACGCTCCCCACCCCGCCCCCCAACAGGAACACCGCGGCGGCCACCGATCCCCAGAAGATGACGATCGTGCGCCGAGGCATCTTCCTCACCCCTCCAGATGCTCGGCGACCGGGGTGAGGGCCGCGTAGATGATCAGGCCGAGCACGGTCAGGGCCACCAGGGCCGCCGGGATGACCACGGCCAACCGCCGCCGAGGGTCGCGCTCCTCCCCCCGGTCAACGAACGGCACCACCAGGAGCGCCCCGAAGATGGCCAGCGTGGCCCACAGGATCCCCGAGACCCCCACCCAGTTCTCGATCGGGTACAGCCACAGGAGGGGCCAGGGGGGCTTGGTGACCTCGATGCCCTCCACGGCCGCAGGGCCGTGGGTCGGTGGGGCCAGCACCGCGAGGACGGCCGCGATCCCCACCAGCACCAAGGCGAACCCGCCGAGACGCCACAGGTGCCGGGAGAAGGGCTCGGTGGGCTCCGGCTCCGGGGCGTGGCGGAATGGCGAGGGGGCTATCCCGTGGCGCTTCACCAGCATCAGGTGGACCGCCACGATCAGGAAGAACAGGGCCGGGAGGATGGCGATGTGGAGGGTGTAGAGCCGGGTCAGGATCGGCACCCCCCCGAACTCAGGAGAGAACCAGAACCCGAACCGACCCAGGAGCCCGGCCACCTCGGAGTTGTGCTCCAGGGCTTCCAGCGCCTCCTGGTCCCACTTCAGGACCGTGCCGGAGAAGAAGAACATGGCCACCAGCCCGGCCAGGACCACCCCGAGGATCCAGTTGCCCTCCCGGGGCCGCTTGAACGAGCCGGATGCGAACACCCGGAGGAGATGGAGCCCGACCAGGACCACCATGGCCATGGCCATCCAGTAGTGGAAGGCCCGGAGGAAACCCCCCAAGCTGACACCGGTGATCAGGCTCCGCACGCTGGCGTGGGCCTCCTTCGGACTGGGACCGTAGAACTGGGCCAAGACGATCCCCGTACCGAGGAGCAGAATGAAGGCCGCCAGGGACAGCCCGCCCAGGCTGTACCCGAGCTTGTTGGCGTGCTCGGGCACCGCGTACTGGAGGCCTTTCAGGCCGAGCCGTTCGTCGAGGGCGCCCAGCAGGCGCCCGGTTCGGGTCTTGCTCGTCGCTTCCATCATCGGACCTTCCAGACGACGACCAGGCCACCCATCAGCGACAAGCCGGCCAGGACCACGATCACGAAGAGGTAACCGCCCTCCGGGCGCTGATCGGCTCCCCCGAGCTCGCGTTCGTGGAGGACGGGTGACGCCTCGGGAGTCGGTGATGGCGCCGGGGAGCCCGGGACCTCGTTGGGCTCTTCCACCACCCGGTGAGGCGCCGCACCGATGGACTCTTCCAGAAGGTCCTGGGCCACGTGGAGGCGCCCCGCCTCGAACGCCTCGTCGGCCTCCCCAAGCAGGTCGAGGTCGACACCCTTCTTGTCTTTCGATTCGGTGGCGTCGTGGATCTTGTCCTCGATCACCTCGAGTTGGTCCGGCTGCGTCCGAAGCAGCGCGATGGCCTGCTCGATCAGTCGCCTCGCCGGGAACTTCTCCTCGTGAGCGGAGACCGCCCCGGGAAACAGGAAAGCGGCGAAGGCCAGAACGACCAAGCTCGTGACGACACGTTTCGCTTTCATCACACGCTCCTCACGTATCGACGGACGGCCTCCAGGAG
>JBQGDK010000167.1:0-5368 GCA_052039025.1 Actinomycetota bacterium | reverse complement strand
CTCACGGTGTCGAACTGGGTCCGGTTCAGGAGCGGGCCGAGGTCGGACTCGTAGTCCCACGCCGAGCCGACCGTCAGGCCCTCGACGAGCTCGACGGTGCGGGCCACGATCTCGTCGTACAGCGAGGACGGCACGAACAGTCGGCTCCCGGCCTGACAGATCTGGCCCTGGTGCAGGTACATCGCCCACAGCGCCCCCGGCACCGCCACGTCGAGGTCCGCGTCGTCCAGGATGATGTTCGGGCTCTTCCCGCCGAGCTCGAGGGTCGCGTAGGTGACCGCCCCCGACCCCAGCTGCATGATCCGTCGTCCCGTCTCGGTGGAGCCGGTGAACGCGATCTTGTCGACGCGCGGATCGGTCACCAGCGCCTCGCCGGTGGGCAGGCCCGGGCCCGGGAGCACGTTGACGACCCCCGGGGGAATGTCGGACTCGCCGAGGATCCTGGCCAGCTCGAGCGCGGTCAGCGGGGTCTCCATCGCGGGCTTCAGCACCACGCAGTTCCCGGTGACGATGGCCGGGGCGATTTTCCAGATCGCCATCATGTAGGGAACGTTCCACGGCGTGATCTGGGCGCACACGCCGAACGGGACCCGCTCGATCCACTGCCACGCGGGGCTGGGGAAATCGGCCGGCGGGAGCGGCTCCACGTACGGCATCGTCCCGCCGAGCTCGGCCAGCGACCGCCAGTACTCGTTCGAGAACGGGACGGTCCACAGCGAGGCGTTCCGGATCGTGTGGCCGGCGTCGGCGACCTCGAGCCGGATGATCTCGTCCTGCGCCTTGACCAGGCGTCCCCAAACGTCGTGCATGATCCGGGCGCGCTCGCCCGGATCCATCCGGGGCCAGGGTCCTTCGTCGAAGGCCCGGCGGGCCGCGGTCAAGGCCCGATCGACGTCGTCGGCCCCCGCCAGGGCCACGCTCGCCACGGCCTCGCCGGTCGAGGGGTCGTGGGTGTCGAACGTCTCGCCGGATGAGGCGGGCACGAACTCCCCGTCGATAAACAGGTCGTAGTCGGCCACCACACCTCCTGCTCCCGCGGGCGTGGCCAGGATACCCCGGGCGGGTGCGCCCTGGCACCGGCGGGAGAGGTCCCGGCCCGCCCCGCGGAGGCCGACGTGGCTGGCCCGCCGGACCGGGGGAAGCCTCACGCCGTGGGGTCATCGCTCCTACACTGGACCGTGATGCGCCCCCTCGTGGCCCTGGCCACCGCGGTCCTGCTCCTGGGCGGCTGCGCGCAGCGCCAGCCCACGGTCGCCGGGCAGCCGACGGCCGAGACGCCGGCTGAGGCCAGCCCCACCGCGGAGGGCCCCGTCTCGACGTGCGAGACCGTGAACGGCGGCAACCCCGCCAACCTGCCACGGTTCACCGAGGTCGAGCTCGAGTCCGAGGACGGCGTCGACCGGATCACGTTCGAGTTCGAGCCCGAGCCGTCCGCGCCGAACCGTCCGCCGTGGCACCACATCTCGTTCGTCGACGAGCTGGTCACCGAGGGGGAGGGCCGCCCCGTCGAGATCGAGGGCGAGGCCTTCCTCCTGGTCTCGTTCCAGGCGATCGGCGTCGACCTTTCCGGCGAGGAGCCGGTCGAGGTCTACACCGGCCCGAAGGAGTTCACCCCCGGCTTCGCCACGCTGATGGAGGCGGAACACCTCGGCGACTTCGAGGCCCAGGTGTCGTGGGGCATCGGGCTGGCGGATCGGGCATGCTTCGTCCTCGAGGCCAGGCGCGACCGCATCACGCTCGAGTTCCCCGCCGCGTAGCGCGTACAATCGGGGCCGGACGTGCACTCACGAAGGAGGCGCGAGCCATGACCACGATCCGCGATCTGGCCGCGTGGAAGCGCCAGGGCCGGCGGTTCGCCATGCTCACGGCCTACGACTTCCCGACGGCCCGGATCCTCGACGAGGCCGGGATCCCCGTGCTGCTCGTCGGCGACTCGCTGGGAAACACCGTCCTCGGGTACGAGAACACCCTCCCGGTGACGATGGAGGAGATGCTCCATCACGCTGGGGCCGTGGCCCGCGGGGCGAAAGAGGCGCTCCTCATCGGCGACATGCCGTTCCTGTCGTACCAGGCCGGCCGGGAGGACGCGATCCGAAACGCCGGGCGGTTCCTCAAGGAGGCCGGGATGCACGCCGTGAAGCTCGAGGGCGCCCACCTCGAGCTGACCGAGGCGCTGGTGTCGAGCGGCATCCCGGTGATGGGACACCTCGGGCTCACCCCGCAGGCGGTGCACGCCATGGGGGGGTACCGGGTTCAGGCACGGGAGGACGAGGCCGCCGATCGCCTGCTGGCCGACGCCCAGGGCCTGGAGAAGTCGGGGATCTTCTCGCTGGTGCTCGAGGGGATCCCGTCCGAGGTGGCTCGCCGGGTGAGCGAGGCGCTCTCCGTTCCCACGATCGGGATCGGGGCCGGCCCGCACTGCGACGGGCAGGTCCTGGTGATCACCGACCTCCTGGGCCTCGGTGGTGGGCGGTACCCGAAGTTCGTCAAGCCCTACGCGAACCTCCGGGAGGAGATCGCCCGGGCGGTTCGGGCATTCGCCCACGAGGTCGAGGGCGGCACGTTCCCGGACGAGGAGCATTCGTACTCCTGAGCCGGTAGCCTGCGGCCGATGTGGCCGGAGGACGGCGCCGGTGGGTCTGGCCCGTCGCGGTCGTCGCGGCGGTAGGGGCCTTGGGGTTCCTGCCGCCCGTCCAGGCTCGGGGCAAGGCCGCGGCGGTGCTGGCCGAGGCCGTGGGCCTGCCGTTCCCGCGGCCCTTCGCTCCTGAGGTATCGCGCCGGGAGGTCGCGCTCGACGGCGTCGGCGGCTACCTGTACGCGCCGGAGGACCCGGCCCCGGCCATCCTGTTGGTCCTCGGGGCGGCGCCGCGGGGGAAGGACGACCCTCGGGCGGTGCGGCTGGCCCGGTCGCTGGCTCGGGCGGGGCGGGTGGTGTTCGTCCCGGACCTCACGCTCGCGGAGCGGCGCTTCGATCCGGACGACCTCGATCGGATCGCCCGCTCGGTGGTGGCCCTCGACGAGCACCCACGGACCCGTGGACTGCTGGTGGTGCTGGGGATCTCGTACGGCGGCTCGTTCGCCCTCGTGGCCTCGGCCGACCCGCGGGTCCGGGGCCGGCTGAGCGAGGTCGCGGTGTTCGGCGCGTACTGGGACCTGGTCGGGGTGATCCAGGCCGTGACCACCGAGGTGTCGATCGCCGGTGGCCAGGCGGTGCCATGGGAGGGGCACCCCTTGGCCCGCGAGATCCTGGTCCACCACGCCATCGACCTGGCGCCGGTGCAGGACCGGGCCGCGCTCCGGGCCGCCCTCCAGGAGGACGGCGACCCCACCACGCTGTCCCCGGAGGCCCGGTCGATCTTCGATCTGCTGACGAACCGCGACCCGTCCCGGGTGGACGAGCTGGCCTCCCGCCTGGCCCCGGGCGCCAGCGCCGTGCTCGAACGGTTCTCGCCTTCCTCGGTGGCGGGGGCCATCGAGGCCCCGGTGGTGGCCATGCACTCCACGGACGACCCCGCCGTGCCGTACGGGGAGGCCCTCCGGCTGGGGCAGGAGCTCCCGGAGGCCCGGCTGATCACGGTCCGCTCGTTCCGGCATGTGGACTTCCGAGGCCAGGAGGGCGGCGGCTGGGGATCTGCTGCGGCCGACCTGTGGGACGCCTGGCGGTTCGCCTCGCTGGTGCTCGACCCGGGGGAGTGAGGGCCCGTGTCACCGCCCCCTGGTAGGTTCCGGGGCGCCGGTGGGGGCCGGGACCGGCGGTGCTAGGATGAGGGGTCCACCCCTGCTCCCCCGGGGGGCCGTGAGACCGAAGGAGGTGGCTTGAGGAAGTACGAGATCATGGTCATCGTCGACCCTGAGGCCGACGAGGAGACCGTCGGTCAGGTGGTCGAGCGCATCAAGGGCATCCTGTCCGAGCATCGGGGCGAGGTCGGCTCGGTCGACCAGTGGGGCCGGCGGAAGCTCGCTCACGAGATCGACCGGAAGTCGGAAGGGCAGTACGTGGTCGTGTCGTTCCGGTCCGAGCCTTCGGCGCTGGCCGAGCTCGACCGGGTCCTCTCCCTCGCCGACCAGGTGGTTCGGTTCAAGATCGTCCGCATGGAAGCGGCGTGAGGCGGAACTTCCCCTCCCGAGGCCGGCTCGCCTCCGGCCCGGGGACGAGCGAGGCAAGGTGGTGATCGATCATGGCGAGTGACAACCAGGTCACGATCGTGGGGAACCTCACGGACGACCCCGAGCTCCGGTACACGCCGAACGGCGCGGCCGTGGCCACGATCCGGGTCGCGGTGAACCGCCGCATCCCCGACGGGGCCGGCGGGTGGAAGGACGCCGAGACGTCGTTCTTCCGAGTGAACGCGTGGCGGACGCTGGCTGAGAACGCCGCCGAGTCGCTGACCCGGGGAACCCGCGTTGTGGTGACCGGGCGGCTGCGGTCGCGGTCGTGGGAGAACCAAGAGGGCGAGACGAGGTCGGCCGTCGAGATCGAGGCCGACGAGATCGGCCCCAGCCTCCGCTGGGCAACGGCCAAGGTCGAGAAGCAGTCCAGGTCGGGCGGCGGCGGGGACTGGAGCGAGAACGTGAGCGTCGGCGCCGGCGGCGGCGCCGGGGAGACGCCGGTGGAGGCCGGCTAAGAGGAGGGATCGGCGCTTGGCGCGGAAGCGGAAGCGAGAGAGAGAGAAGAAGGACGAAGGCTGGCAGAAGAAGCAGCGGAAGAAGGTCTGCGTGTTCTGCCGGGACCGCGTCCAGTATGTTGACTACAAGGACACCGCGTTGCTGCGCCGGTTCATCTCCGACCGGGGGAAGATCCGGGCCCGAAGGGTGACCGGGACGTGCTCCCAGCACCAGCGGGACGTGGCCGCGGCGGTAAAGAACGCCCGGGAGATGGCGCTCCTGCCGTACTCGAGCCGATGAAGGTCATCCTCCAGCAGGCCGTGGACCGGCTCGGCGAGCCCGGCGACGTGGTCCAGGTCGCCGATGGCTATGCACGCAACTACCTGCTCCCGCGGCGGCTGGCCGCGCCGGTGACGAAGGGAGCGCTCCGGCACGCCGAGCGGCTCAAGGCCGGACAGGACGAGCGGTTTCGCCGTCAGCGGGACGAGGCCGAGGCCGTGGCGACCCGCCTGGCCAAGGTGCCCGTGCGGATCGCCGTACAGGCGGGCGAGGAGGGTCGGCTGTTCGGCCAGGTCACGGGCCACCAGGTCGCCGACGCCCTGGCCGAGCAGCTCGGTGAGAAGGTGGATCACCGGCGGGTCGTCCTCGACGAGCCGATCCGCAGCGTCGGGGCGCACCAGGTCAAGGTGCGCCTCCACCCGGAGGTCAACGCCACGCTGACGATCGACGTCGTTCCCCGGTAGGGGTCACCCCGCCGCCGCCC
>JBQGDK010000166.1:0-3304 GCA_052039025.1 Actinomycetota bacterium | reverse complement strand
GCGCAGCCGGCGGCCTGGACACCGATGACCTCCACGTCGGGCCGCATCGACCTCGCGGCCAGGGCCACGCCGCTGAGCAGCCCGCCGGCCCCTAACGGGATCACGAGCGCCTCGAGCTCGGGCTCCTGCTCGAGCATCTCGAGCCCGGCGGTCCCGTGCCCGGCGATGATCGCTGGGTCGTCGGCGGCATGGAAGTACACGAAGCCCTTCTCGCGCTCGAGCTCCCGGGCCTTCTCGTCGGCCTCGTCGAAGTCGCGGCCCCACAGGAGCACCTCAGCGCCGAGGATCCGCATCGCCTCGACCTTGTCCGGGTTCGCTCGCTCGGGCGCCACGACCGTGGCCCGCACCCCGAGGAGGCCGGCGGCCCAGCTGACGCCCTGCCCGTGATTGCCGGCGGACGCCGTGACCACGCCCTGGGCCCGCTCCTCGTTGGAGAGCGTCAGCATCCGGTTGAGGGTTCCCCGAACCTTGAACGCCACCGTGGGCTGGACGTTCTCGTACTTGATCCACAGGCGAACGCCCAGCAGCCGGCCGAGCACCAGGGACTCGTGGAACGGCGTGGGGGCCAGGTGGGGGGCGAGCCGTCGCCGGGCCAGGAGGACGTCGGCGAGCGTCGGCTCGGCGGGGGTCACGCCGCCCATCGCTTCGGGTAGCGTTCCCGGAGGTCGTCCACGAGGACCGAGAGCTGCGCCATCACCTCGTCCGTGACCTCGCGGAGCGTCGTGGGGTCCTCGACACGGTCCTCGTGCTCCGCGAAGTCGAGCGGCGGGCCGGCCTTCACCCAGATCGGTCGGCCGAACCGGGCGTTCCTGCTCCCCCGCTGCCACACCGGCGCGGAGCCCCACACGGCCAGCGGGATCACCGGGACCCCGGTGGCCAGGGTCAGCCGGGCGATGCCGGTCTTCCCCCGCATCGGGGAGTGGTCGGGGCGCGTGGTGACGGTCGACTCCGGATAGACCACCACGGCCTCGCCCCGTCGAAGGGCCATCGAACCGAACTCCACCGGCGCCCGGTCACCTGACCCACGGCGGACCGGGATCTGCCGGGCCCCGCGAAGGACCGGCCCGGTGATCGGGTTCCGGAACAGCTCGATCTTCGCCAGGAACCGTGGTCGGCGGCCGGCCCTGACCAGGAAGTAGCCGTGGGCCAGTGGATCGAAGTAGGAGATGTGGTTGCAGGCCACCAGGGCCGGACCCTCCGGGGGGATGTGCCCCAGGCCCTCGAACCGCCAGTCGAACCAGAGCCAGATCGGCGGGATCAGCACCCCCTTGGCCAGGCCCATCCACGGCTCCAACCGACCCACCTCCGGCGGGCATCGTAGCAGGGGGGCCCATCCCCACCGAGATGCGTGACCCGACCGGGCGGCGGGCGTACCATGGCTCCCCCATGCGGGTCATCGCGGTGCCGGTCAAGTCCCTCGAGCGGGCCAAGGGTCGGCTCTCCTCCGTGGTCGAGCCGCTGGAGCGCGCCGCCCTCACGCTGGCGATGCTCGAGGACGTCCTGGACGCCTGCCTGGCGGTCCCGGGCTGGCAGACGTGGGTCGTCTCCCCCGACGAGGCCGTCCTGGAGGTCTCGGCTCGCCGTCGGGCCCGACCGGTGCCCGAGGAGGACCCCGGACTCCTCACCGCGATCCGTCAGGTCGAGGAGGAGGTTGCCGGGGCCGACGCGCTCGCGGTGGTCCTCGGGGACCTCCCCCTGCTCACCGTTCCGGCGCTGGAGCTGGCGCTCCATACCCTCGGGCCCGTCGTCGCGGCCCCCTCGGAGTCCGACCGCGGCACGAACGTGCTGCTGCGACGCCCGCCCCGGGTGATCCCGGCGCGGTTCGGCACGGACTCGTTCCGCAGGCACCGCGAGGCCGCCGACGTGCTGGGCGTCCCGTTCTCCTCCGTGGATGCCCCAGAGCTGGCCTTCGACCTCGACCGGCCGACGGACGTTCTCCGCCTGCTCGACCACAGCGGCCCCGGGCGGACCCGGGCCGCGTGCCTCGAGATGAGGCTCCGGGAACGGCTGTCGGTCCGGGCCGAGTAGGATCGGCCCGTGCCCCAGGGGACGATCAAGACGTACGACCCGGAGGCCCGCACCGGGAGCCTCCTCACCGACGACCAGGAGGAGATCGGGATCGACCCCGGCTCCGTGGAGGGGGCGGGGATCCGCTACTTACGGATCGGCCAGCGCGTGAAGTTCGACGTCGCCGAGGAGGGCGGGCGGAAGATGGCCCGAACCCTTCGCCTGGTGACGTTCGACTGACCGACCGCCACCTCAGCGCCGCCCGCTCCGCCTGACCGGCCTCCTGGCGGCGCCCCGCCGCCCTCTCGCCGCCACGGCCTCCCGGAACGCCGTGCCGGGTCGGAAGGACGGCACCGTGCGCGCGGGGATCTCCACGGCCTCGCGGGTATGCGGGTTCCGGCCGATCCTCGGGTTCCGGCGGACGCGCTCGAAGGAGCCGAACCCGGAGAACACCACGCGCTCGCCCCTGGCCACCCGCTCCCGGATCACGTCGATGAGCGAGTCGACCACCGAGGCGACCTCGGTCGGCGGGAGGTCGGTCCGCTTCACGATCTCCGAGACCAACGACCCTTTGTTCACGCTCCGGCGAGGCTACGCTCGGCCCGCCCCGCCGTCAATCGAAGTGACCGTGTCTGGATTGCCCCGGCCTGAAGGCGTTCGTTTGCAGTCGTCCGGGAACGGGCCACATGATTCCGCTCGCGGGACGCCGGCCGCGCGGCGCTCCCTGATCGGCGACCGAGGACCATCACTCCGGACGGCTCGAACGCGCTGGTGACCGAGGCCGAGCTCCTGCTGGAGGGCATGTAGCGGGCCGACGACCCCTCGGAAGGCCGCAGGGCCCCCCCGGACCGGGGCTGACGGCCCGTGCCGTTCGCCCGGCCCCGGCTGATGCTGGGGGTGGCCGGCGACCAAAGGGGGCCCCTGATGACCGCATCCACGAGGACGACGACCGCCGAGGTCCGGACAGCGGACGATCTCGCCGAGGGGCGGGTCCGGAAGCTCCGAAGGTTCAACCTGTTCATGGGCATCCTGCACCTCGCCCAGGGCGCCGTGATGCTCCTGCTGAGCAACGCGCTCACGCTACCGGTGACCGGCTCGTTCCTCGAGTTCGAGCCCGGACGGGGGCTGGCGCCTGAGCCCCGGACCCTGTTCGACCTCAGGATCGGGCCCTTGGTGGCCGCGTTCCTGTTCATCTCGGCGGCGGCCCACCTCCTGCTGGCCTCGCCGGGGATCTACCAGTGGTACGCCCGAAACCTGCGACGAGGGATCAACCACGCTCGCTGGATCGAGTACTCGA
>JBQGDK010000165.1:0-3210 GCA_052039025.1 Actinomycetota bacterium | reverse complement strand
GCGGCGCCGAGCCGCCAGGCGCCGTGCAGGACCTCGACGAACTCGGGGACGTTGCCGAGGAGCACGGCCACCCGATCGCCCCGACCCACGCCGAGGCTCGCCAGGGCCCCGGCCACGCGACCGGCCCGTTCCTCCAGGGCGCCGTAGGTGATCACCCGGTCGCCCGCCAGGAGCGCCGGCCGGTCGGGCCGGGCTCGGGCGTGGCCGGGGAGGAGGTCGGCCAGCGATCTCACGCCACGTCCAGGTGTCGGGCGGACGGACCCGGCGCCGGGGTCGTCCCCGCCCACTCGGCGTGGGTGGTCCCCTCGGAGGCGAGCTCGGCCAGCTCCCGCCAGCTCCCGCCGCGCCGCTCCCAGAGCAGGAACCGAGACGAGGCCACCTCGCTGTTGTGACACCACCGGGGACGGTCGTCGGGGTCGAGGTAGCGGGCCTGGAGGAGCTCCCGCCGGTCGGCCGTGACCTGCCCCTCCAGCCGGAACCTCCTCGATCGCAGGCTGATCCGCCACGACCCCAGGGTCCAGCTCTTCCCCCGCCCCCCTCGGAGCCGCACCCACCGGCCACCGACCCGGACCCCCCCGAACGTCAGCATCGGCAAGACCAGCGGGCCCCGTCGGGTCTGGGCGGCAAGGGCCTGCACCGCGTAGCCGTCCCCGTAGGCCGCACACGACGCCCACGCCCACCGCTCCGCGTGTCGTGTCCCCTCCAGGTGGCCCTGCTGGCCCGGCCACCGATCCAGCCGGACCTCCTCGCCGTCCACCTCGATCCGCCCGGAGACCCGCGCGTCGGGGTTCGGGCTCGAGGGCCGGGTCGGGGCCAGGCCGGGACGGTCCAGGGCCGGCGGGAGGAGGCGGAGCGTTGGCTGGCCGGTCTCCCACCCGAGGTCCCAGCGGACGTGGTGGCCTCGGCCGGCCAGGGCGCCCCGGGCGGCGCCGGCCTCGCACGTGGCATGGCCCCACAGGAGTGGGAGCGCGCCCGGCTCGATGCGCCCGGGCGCCCCGGCCGGGGGCCCGTTGAGCCCGAACGTCCTGGCGGGGTCGTCCCGGTCGAACCGAGCGAACCAGAGCCTCGACTCGGCCGGGCCGGCGATCGGCGATCGGATCGTGTACCGGACCCAGTACCCCGAGCGTCCCTCGGGATCGGAGATCGTGACGAACCACACCTCGTACCGGCCCGGTCGACCGTCCCAGCGAGAGCGGTTGTCGGCCTCGGTCACGACGGCCGAAGGATACCCGTGGCCGCGACCGAAGGCGCCGACCCGCGGCGGCTGGCCCGACCACCGACACCTTTGACGCTCCCCGGTGGCGCCGGTACGATGGCCCGGCCCGACGCGGCATAGGTGGCGGCGTGACCCCGAGGCTTCTCCTGTCGACGGCTCCGTTCTTCCGCCTCCCGCTCCGGGATGCGTTCCGACACGCCCGAGCGGCGGGCTTCGAGGCCGTGGAGATCATGGTCACCTCCGACCCCGCCACCCAGGACGCGCGGACGATCGCGGGGCTGGCGGACGAATTCGGGCTGTCCGTGGGGGCGCTCCACGCTCCGTTCCTCCTGCTGACGCGGCGGGTGTGGGGGACCGACCCGGTGGGGAAGATCTACCGGTCCGTCCAGGTGGCCGAGATCGTCGGCATCCCCCTCGTGGTCGTCCACCCGCCATACCGTTGGCAGGTCCGGTACCGCCGCTGGGTCGAACATCGCCTCGCCGAGTACGCGGCCCGGGCGGGCGTCACGATCGGGGTGGAGAACATGTTCCCGGTCAAGATCCGGGGAGACCGGGGGCTCCGGTTCCACGCGAGCCAGGACTTCGAGGACCTCGACCACTACCCTCATCTCGTCCTCGACACGAGCCACCTGGCCGTGGCCGGCTACGACGTCGTGGAGGCGTACCGGCGGTACCGGACGAAGGTCGTCCACTTCCACCTGTCGAACAACGCCGGGAAGGGGTGGGACTCTCACCTCCCCGTCGACGAGGGGGTCCTCCGGCTGGACGGCCTGCTCGAGGAGGTGGCCGGGGACGGCTTCGCCGGAAGCATCTCTCTCGAGCTGGACCTGCGGACGCACCTGGGGGACGACCGGGCGATCAAGGAGGTGCTGGTGCGGAACCGGGAGTTCTGCGAGCGCCGCCTGGTGGCGACGACGTGAGCATCCGCCTGTACATCGTCGAGCACATCGACCACGTGCGAGCGATGCTCGTCGACGTCCTCCGCCTGCACGGGTTCGAGGTCGTCGGCACCGCCCGGACCGGCGAGCAGGCCGTGGCGGAGTCCGATGGGGCCGATCCCGACGTGGTGGTGCTGGGCCTGAAGCTGCCCGGGATCGACGGGCTCGAGGCGGCCCGGCGGATCGGCGAGCTCCGTCCGGGGCAGCAGCTGATCCTGTACTCGGCCTACATCGATGCGGAGGTCGAGCGGCGGGCCAAAGACGCCGGCATCGCCGTGTGCGTCCCGAAGCGGGCCGGCGTCGAGGCCCTGGCCCGGGAGATCAGCGCGATGGCCGTGGACCTCGGCAGCTGAGCGTGCGGCGCGGGACGCTCATCACGCTGATCGTCCTGATGGTCTTGCTCGCCGTGGTGGCCCTGTATCAGATCCAGCTCGCCGGCCGCCGGGAGAATTTCGAGCGCGGACCGGCCCCCACGCCGACGGCCTCCCGCTAGGTCCGTCCGATCCGGCCGAGATGCGTGTCGTGGAACCCGGTGGTGCGCTTGAGGCCGTACCCGAGCAGGCGGTCTATGCCGATATGCGAGAACCACACCAGGGCCACGGAGATCGCTCCCGAGGACTCGGCCACGATCCCGGCGGCGGCCAGGGCCGCCGGGCCGATCGTCGTGTGGAGGACGTTGTACGCGATCGCCCCGGTCCGTGGCCCGGCCGCGTAGCCGAGCAGGCCGACGTCCGGCACAAGGAGGAGGAGGACGAGCAGCAGCCAACCGCCGCTACCCCGCACGTACAGGAACAGCGCCAACGAGAGCATCGCCGCGCCCTCCAGCCGGAGGATCGCCGTGGGAAGGTCCAGGCGCCCGGCCACGGCTAGAAGAACACGCTGCGCCGGTGCAGGAGGTTCCGGTGGAGCGTCTGCTGGATCTCGTCGCGGACCCGGTCGGTGAGTTCGAACACGGTCAGGGGATCCTGCCAGGCGTCATCGTCGCTGCCCTCGGCGACGATGGGCTCCCCGAACTCGACCGTCCACTTCGTTGGGATCGGGACCAGGCCGAGGGGG
>JBQGDK010000164.1:0-6463 GCA_052039025.1 Actinomycetota bacterium | reverse complement strand
ACAGCGACTGCCCGCCGTCGATCACCACGACGGAACCCGTCATCCACGTGGCCGCGTCGGAGGCCAGGAACCGGGCCACGCCGGCGACGTCCTCGGCTGTGCCCCACCGGCCGAGGGGGATCTGGGCGCGGATCGCCTCGTGGTACGAGGGGTCCTGGCGGGGGACCACGTTCATGTCGGTCTCCACGAACCCCGGCGCGATCGCGTTCACCCGGACCTGGGGTGCCCACTCCCTCGCCAACGTCTGGGTGAAGCTCACCAGCGCGGCTTTCGCCGCCGCGTAGTAGGTCAGCCCGGGGCTGGCGATGAACGCCGCCACCGAGGCCACGTTGATCACCGAGGCACCCCGGCGGGACAGCAGCGCCTGGGCGGCCGCGTGGGTGCAGTAGACCGCGCCGGTGAACGTGATCCGGAAGTACTTCTCCCACCCCTCGAGGCGGGCCGACTCGAACGTCGACATGAACGGAGCGGCGCCGGCGTTGTTCACGAGCACGTCGAGGCCGCCGAGCTCGCCGGTGACCCGCTCGACCAGTGCCCGGCAGGCCTCCGGGTCGGTGACATCGGTTGGCAGGGCGAGGGCCCGCCGCCCTCGCTCCTCGATCTCCCGGGCCGTCTTCTCGAGCGGCTCGGGGCTCCGGGCGGCCACCGCCACGTCGAACCCGTCTTCGGCCAGGGCCAACGCGATGGCTCGGCCGATGCCCTTGCTCCCTCCCGTGACCACGACCACCTTGCCGCCGGGCATCCGTGACCTCCGTCGATAGGATGAGTGTGGTGCCAAGGAAACCACAGGCCGAGCCGGAGCACTGGATCCCCGGCGACTACGACCGAGAGACCCTGCGCTCGGCCCTGCTGGCCGGTGGCGCGGCCGGGGTCAACTCCCACGACCGGCCCAACGTCCTGTGGAAGATCAAGCGCCTGGTGGAAGGCGACCCCGACTCGCAGTTCGGGCTCAGCGGGGTGAGCGGCGTCCCGTTCCCCGAGGTCCTCCGCCTGGTGGCCCAGGCCGGCGGCATCGACCCCGACCCGACCGTCCGCCACGGACTCGTCACGGTCGATCCCGACCGGGTCCTCGACGCGTTCGAGGCGATCGGCGAGCGGCTGGCGCTGGCCGCGGACCGGGGCGAACGGGTCCTGCTCGCCACCGGCCACCCGACCGGGCTCCCGGTCCTGTACCAGGAGACCGGCAAGCTGGTGTCCGACCGCGGCGCCAAGGTGATCCGCCCGCTCGAGGGGTTCACCTGGGAGGACGAGGCCGGCCGGCGCCGGCAGATCCGGTACTTCGCCGGGGTGGCGATGCTGACCGACCGGGCCTCGGCGCTTCACACGCACAGCCCAGAGCCGATGGAGAGGATGCTGGCGGAGATGACCCCGGACCTGGTGTTCGCAGACCACGGGCTGGCCGGCGCCGCGATCGAGGCCGGCATCGACACGGTCTCGATCGCCGACGTGAACGACCCGGCGCTGGTGGTGGCCCGGGCGCAGGGGCGGGCCGGGCCGGTCGCGGTGATGGATGACAACGTCCAGCCCGAGACGTACTGGCCCTGCTTCCAGGTGATCGCCTCGCGCCTGGCCCGCTAGCCGGGGTCCACGAGCATCGCCGCGAGCCGCTCGGCGTGGCGCGGCGCCCTGGCGCCCTCCTCGTGCTTCAGGTAGGCGAACACGTCGGTCCCTCGATCGAGGGCCGCCGTGATCCGGTCGGCCCAGCGCGCCAGCCGCTCGTCGGGATAGTCCTCGCGCCGGAGGCGGAGGTAGGCGAACGGCTCGGACAGGACGGGCTCGGTATCGTCGGGCGTCTCGTCGGTCTCGGCGAAGCACCACGCCACGCCGTGCTCCGCCAGGAGGTCCCGGGCCTGGGCCCACGACTCGTGACGGAACTCCATGGCGTAGGGAGCCACGGGGGGCAGATAGGTCAGGAACGCCTCGATCAGGCCCCGGTCGAAGTGCAGGGACGGCGGGCACTGGAACAGGGTCGGCCCCAGGCGATCCCCGAGGAGCCGGACCCGCTCGAGGAAGTCCGAAACGTCTTGGTCGGCGTCCCGGAGGCGGCGGGTGTGGGTGATCCGTCCGGTGGCCTTCAGGGCGAACCGGAAGCCCGCGGGGGTCCGCTCCGCCCACCGCCGGACGGTCTTCTCCGCCGGGAACCGACGGAACGTGTAGTTGATCTCCACCGACCGGAACCGCTCGGCGTACGCGGGAAGCATGTCGTCGCCCTTCAGGCCTTCTCGGTAGAAGGGTCCGACCCATTCGGGGTAGGCGAAGCCGGAGGTGCCGAGGTACAGGGAGCCGGCCACCCGGGGATTCTCCCACGCGAGGGGCCGGAGTCCACCCCCGGGTGTGGTGCCCGTGACCGGGAGGTCTCTGCTACGATGCGCCCAGCGTGGCCCAGAGATCGTTCCGTGAGGCTCGATTCGTGACCGTGAACGAGGTCGCCCAGCTGATGCGTGTGTCCAAGATGACCGTATACCGACTCATCCACCAGGGAGACCTGCCGGCCGTGCGCATCGGCCGCGGCTACCGCATCCGCGAGGAGGACGTCCACAGCTACCTGGACTCCAGGTACACCGAGGCCGGGTGAGGCCCGGCCGGGCACGGAGCCGAGCCCACGGACGGTGATCGCCGTTCGAGAGGCCCGGGATGGATCCATACGACGAGGTCGTCGGGCGGGCCGTGGCCCGGCGCGGCGTGGTGGTGCTGGTCGGGGGGCTGGACACCGGCAAGAGCACCCTGGCCCGTCGGATCACCGAGGCGGGCGTGGAGGCCGGCGTCACGGTCGGGTTCCTGGACACCGACGTCGGGCAGAGCACGATCGGGCCCCCGACCACCGTGGGGCTCCGGCTGTGCCGCTCCACCGCAGACCTCGACCCGGACGCCCTGGCCAGAGCAGACCATCTCGCGTTCGTCGGCTCGACCTCGCCGCAGGGCCACCTCCTGCCGCTGGTGACCGGCGCCCGCTTGCTGCTCGACCGGGCCCGGGCGGCCGGAGCCGAGCTCGTGGTGGCCGACACCACCGGGCTCGTCTCGGGCGTGTACGGCCAGATCCTCAAGTTCCACAAGGTCGGGGTGCTCCAGCCGGACCTGGTGATCGGCCTGGCCCGGGGCCAGGAGCTCGAGCCCGTACTCGGCGTCCTCCGTCGCTTCTACCCGGCCGAGGTGATCTCGCTCGACGTGCACCGCGAGGTGATCCCCACGTCCGTGGAGCAGCGGGCCCAGACCCGCGAGGAATCGATGCGGCGGTACTTCGCGGAACCGCTCCAGCGATGGCGGGTCCGGGCCACGGTCTTCATGCCGGCGCTGCCGGCGCTCTTCGACTTGGCGGCCCTCGACCACATCGTGGTGGGGCTCTCCGACGGCAAGGGCCAGTGCATCGGGGTGGGCTACCTCGAGCACCTGCCGGATGAGGGGGCGCTCCGCCTGATCTCGCCCGTGGCGGAGGCCCCGAAAGCGCTTATCCTAGGGTCGGTGCGGCTCGAGGAGGGGTTCCGGGCCCGCCGGGTGGACCTTCGCAACCTGTTCGGATCCGACTGAGAGGACTCGCCATGCCGTCGGTCATCAAGAAGCGCCGTAAGAAGATGCGGAAGAAGAAGCACAAGAAGCTTCTCAAGAAGACGCGCTGGCAACGGCGGCAGCGCGGCAAGTAGCCGGGATGGGCGGCCGGACCCGGCCCGTCCTGTTCCTCTCCGACCTCGGCCTCGACGACGAGTACGTCGGCATCTGCCACGCGGTGATCGCCCGGCTCGCGCCGGGGGTGCGGGTGGTCGACCTGACCCACGGGGTCCCGCCCCAGGACCTGATGGCCGGGGCGGTCGCCCTGGCCTCCGCGGTGCCGTACGCGCCGCCGGACGCGGTCTTCCTGGCGGTGGTCGACCCGGGCGTGGGGACCGAGCGCCGGGGTGTCGCGGTCGAGGCCGGCGATGCCGTCCTGGTGGCTCCGGACAACGGGCTGATCGGGCCGGCGCTGACGGCCCTGGGCGGGCCCCGCCGCGCCGTCGTCCTCGATCCGGCCCGGGTGTCGCCGTGGCCGGTGTCGGCCACGTTCCACGGCCGGGACGTGTTCTCCCCGGCGGCGGCCGTGCTGGCTTCGGGCGGCTCGCTCGACGACCTCGGCGACGACCTGGCCGTCCGGGACCTCACCCGGCCGGTGGTTGAGGAGCCGCTGGTGGAGCCGGGACGGATCTCCGCGACCGTGATCGGCGTGGACCGGTTCGGGAACCTCCGGCTCGGCGCCACGCCGGCCGACCTCCGGGCCGCCAGCCTCGCGGAGGAGCCGGCGCTGTCGCTGGAGCGGGGCGGTGGCCCGGTGCGGCTCCGGCGGATCACCACGTTCGCCGAGCTCGAGGGCGACGAGTCGGGCGTGCTGATCGACTCGGCCGGCCGGGTCGCGGTGGTCTGCAACCGCGCCGGTGCCGCCGGCCGACTCGGCCTCGTCCGCGGCGACCGGGCCGTCCTCGGGCGGGTCCGAACGGAGTAGGGTAGGGCTCCGTGGGTCAGCGCGTCCTCATCACCGGGATCTCGGGTCATCTGGCCGGCCGCCTGGCCCGCGCCCTGGAGGAGGATCCCGGCGTCGAGTACGTCGTCGGTGTCGGCCTCGCGGAGCCAACCATGGATCTCGAGCGGACGGAATTCGTCCGAGCGGACATCCGCAACCCGCTCACGGTGAAGGTCCTGCAGACGACGGAGGTCGACACCGTCGTCCACCTGCACATCATGGCCACGCCGGCCGGGGTGGGCGGGCGGACCCAGATGAAGGAGATGAACGTCATCGGGACCCTGCAGCTGCTCGGCGCGTGCCAACGTGCCGAGCGGGTGCGGAAGGTCGTGATGAAGTCGACGACCGCGGTGTACGGCGCGGATCCGCGAGACCCGGCCCTCTTCACCGAGGACATGTCCTCTCGGTCCGAGCCACGCCACGGCTACACGAAGGACGCGGTCGAGGTGGAGCGGTACGCGCGCAGCTTCGGCCGACGCCGGCCGGACGTCGGCGTGACCCTGCTGCGGTTCGCCAACTTCATCGGCCCCGACATCGACACCCCGCTCACCCGGTACTTCTCGTTGCCGGTCGTGCCCACCGCCATGGGGTACGACCCCCGGCTTCAGTTCGTGCACGAGGACGATGCGGTCGAGCTTCTCCGGCGCGCCGTCCGCCAGGATCACCCCGGGATCTACAACGCGGCCGCCGACGGCGTGGTCCTGTTGTCCCAGGCCCTCCGCCTGATGGGCCGGCCCTCGGTCCCGGTGATCCTGCCGCTGGTCGCCCCGATGGCCTCGGCGGTGCGCCGCCTCGGCGTCGTCGACTTCGCCACCGACCAGCTCCGCTACCTGCTGTACGGGCGGGTCGCCGACAACGCGCGGATGAAGGAGCGCTTCGGCTTCGAGCCCCGGTTCACCTCGAAGGCCGCCCTGCTCGATTTCGCTCGGGGCCGGCGCCTGCACCGGCTGATCTCCGACCGCCAGCTGGCCGACTGGGAGCGCGACCTGTCGGCGTTCCTCCGGCGGAAGAACCAGGAGCGGTTCGAGCGGGCGGGGAGGAGCTAGGCGTGGCCGACGTCATCCCGCTCACCCGGGCCGAGGATCGACCGGAGCGGTGCCGCGCCACCACGGCTGCCGGCCGGCGCTGCCGGAACCGCGCCGCGGGGCCGGATGGGCTCTGCGGGGTCCACCGACGCCGCGAGCGTGCGCCGGCGCCCGACGCCCTCCACGAGGCGCTGGCGTTCCTCCGCCGGCGCCTGACCGGCGAGTACGAGGTGGACGAGTTCGGATTCGACCGGGATCTCACCGAGACCGTGCTGGCCCCCCTGGCCCGGTTCTTCCACGAGCGGTGGTGGCGGATCGACTGGGTCGGCATGGAGAACGTGCCGTCGGAGGGGCCGGCCCTCCTCGTGTCGAATCATGCCGGCACGCTGCCGTGGGACGCGATCATGCTGAAGTTCGGGGTGCTCGACCGGCACCCCGCCCGTCGTCACGTGCGGCTGCTGGCCGCTGATCTCGCGTTCCGCCTGCCGTTCATCGGCGAGTTGGCCCGAAAGTCCGGCAACACCCTGGCCACCGGGGAGGACGCCCATCGGCTGCTCGAGGCCGGCGAGGTGCTCGGGGTCTTCCCCGAGGGGTACAAGGGCGTCGGCAAGCCCTTCTCTCAGCGATACAAGCTTCAGCGCTTCGGCCGGGGGGGCTTCATCGAGGTGGCTCTCCGGGCCCGGTGCCCGATCGTACCGGTGTCGATCGTGGGCTCCGAGGAGATCCTGCCGATGCTCTACAACGCGAAGACGCTCGCCCGGGTGTTCGGGTTCCCCTACTTCCCGGTGACGCCGACGTTCCCGTGGCTCGGCCCCCTCGGCCTGGTCCCGATCCCAACGAAGTGGACGGTCGAGTTCGGGGAGCCCATCGTCGCCGAGGGCAGCGACGATGACGCCTGGCAGGATCCCCTGACCGTGTTCGAACTCACCGACCGGGTCCGCGACGAGATCCA
>JBQGDK010000163.1:0-2074 GCA_052039025.1 Actinomycetota bacterium | reverse complement strand
ACATGCCGGAACGGCGGCGGGCCATCGCCGAAGGTGTGATCGACCGTGACCAGCCGCCGGATCACCTCGGCGTAGATCCGATCGGCGGGCGGCTCGGTCGGCCGGGTGGGCGACGGGGCGGCCGCGGGAGATCGGCCGACCGCCCCGCAGGACGTCGCCAGGACCGCGCTCACCAGGACGACCGTGATCGCATGCATCGCCGGTTGGACGTGCGGCACGCCGAGGAGGTTCCCCGCCCCTGGGATCCTCGGGGTCGGGCCTGGACCTCAGCCGTCGGTCGGGGTCGACCCCCGCCGGCGACCCACCACGTACAGCGCCACCCCCGCAAGGCCCAGAGCCGCCGCGATGGCGACCCACGCGGCGAGGTCCGACCCGGTGAGCGCCAACGGCCCCGCGCCGCTGCCACTTGCGGCGGCCCCTCCGGCCGGACCCTGCTGGATCACCGTGGGGGACACGGCCGGCGGCGGGTAGGTCGGCGCGAGCGGGAGGACCGCGGCCTCCTCCTCCTCTGGCTTGTCCTTCTTCTTCGGCTTCTGGACCTTGGGCTCGACCTCGGTGCACACGGAGGCGACGAAGTCACGCTCGCATAGGTTCCACCGGAGGAAGTCGCTGTTCAGGAGCTCCGGCGGCAGGTCGAACGGCTCTCCCAGGACCCCGGAGGAAGACGCTTCGACCCCGCGCAGCGCGCTCAGGCTGACATCGTCACCCACCGTGCCGCCGACCTGGACCAGGCCCTCGATGACCCCGATGGTCTGGGTCCCGTCGTCGTTGATCAGCATGAAGTAGTCGGTTCCCCGGACCGACGCCACCGCGGTCGGTGTGCTGGTCTCGAAGCGGCTGTCCGAGCCGGAGAGCTCCACGACCCGGCTGAACGTCCCGCCGGAGGACTGGTCGGCCTCGATCGCCGTCGAGCCGTCCTCCGTGTCCTCCTCGAGGGCCACGATCGTGAACGTCGTGTTGTAGTCGAGCCGGGTGATGCTGCCGTCGAAGTACTCGATCTCCGCGCGACCGTCGGGCCCGGTGCGGATCACGTCGCCCTCGCGGAGCGTCTGGCCCTCCGCGGCTGCGGCGAACCCACCCTGCCCTCCGCGCTGGATCTCCACGGTCCCCTCCTGGAGGTGGAACGTGGCGAACTGCCGGGACTGGGCCGGCCCAGCGGTCAGGATCAGGTACGTGGCCACGGCCGCGCCGGCCAGGAGCACGATCGCGGCGATCAGGATCCCGCGCCTCGCGCGAGCGCTCATCGGCTTTCCGCCGGTCGGCGGACTTACGGTCTGTGCTTCGCTCAACCCTCTCCCCACTGTCCGACGAACGCCTGACTCTACATCACGACGGGACTGGATGGAAGGCGGGGGGCGTCCGACTCGTGAGGAACGTCATGTTTCGTACCGACTTTCGAGGTCCGGTTCCGGGGAGCGGGGGCTCCTCGACCCGGCCGCTGGACGCCGCCCAGGTCGGCGGGTAGGTTCGCACGGACATGTGGGTAGCCGTCGCGGCGATCCTGGCGGGGACCGCGGCCGCCGTGGCGGCGATCGGGCTCACGCTCGTCCGCGTCATCAAGGTCGGGGCGACCGCGGGCGACGTGCCGGGGCTGGCGCTCCTGCTCGTCGGCATCGCCCTGCTCGTGCTCGGAACCGTGTGGCTCCTCCGAGGGATTCGGCGGTGGTGGCGCCTGCTGGCGATCCCGGCCGCGCTCGCGTGGATCTACTACGTGATGCTCCCCCTCACCACGGCCGTGTACGTCACGCATCCGCCCCCGACCGAAGTGGGAAGCCGGACGCCCACGGATCTCGGCCGTCCGTACCGGGTCGTCGGGGTGACCACAGAGGACGGCGTGCGCCTCGCGGGCTGGTACCTCCCTTCGGGGAACGGGGCGGCCGTGGTCGCGCTCCACGGGTCCGGGGAGACGAGGTCGAGCGTGCTCGAGCACGCGGTCCGCCTGAACGAGCGCGGGTACGGCGTGCTGGCGCTCGACGCCCGGGGCCACGGGGAAAGCGGAGGGACCGCGATGGACTGGGGATGGTTCGGGGTTCACGACGTCCGGGCCGGCCTGGCGTTCCTGGCCCGGCAGCCC
>JBQGDK010000162.1:0-2292 GCA_052039025.1 Actinomycetota bacterium | reverse complement strand
GGCCGAGGAGTTCCCCGGCTACGAGCCCGGGCAGTCGATCGTGCTGGTTCGCAACCCCTCCTGGAGCGCCGACACGGACCCCCTCCGTGAGGCGTACCTCGATCGCATCGAGGTCCAGATCGGGCTGACGGCCGACGACGGGGCGCTGCGGACCGACTCGGGTGAGCTGCACTTGATGCTCGACTCGGTGCCGCCGCCGCAGCAGATCCAGGCGTACCAGGGGGATCCTGAGCGCCGCGATCAGCTGTTCTCGTTCGTCGGTGACGGCGTGTACTACATCTCGATGAACGTGGCCGAGCCGCCGCTGGACGACGTCCACGTCCGTCGTGCCGTGAACTTCGCCATCGACCGGGCCGGCCTCCTGCAGATCCGGGGCGGGCCCCTGTTCGGCGAGGTGGCCGATCACGCCATCACGGACCCGCTCACGGACTTCCTGCTGACCGACTACGATCCGTTCCCGTCGCCGGACGGCACGGGCGACATCGAGGCCGCCAAGGAAGAGATGTCGCAGTCCGCGTACGACTCGGATGGGGACGGCGTCTGTGACGACCCGGTCTGCGAGAACATCGTGTCGGTCACGGATGAGGCCGACCCCTACCCGGACCAGTCGGCGCTGATCAGCCAGAGCCTCGAGGAGATCGGCCTGAGCCTGGACGTCACCACCCAGGAGCGCACCACGATGTACGACAGCTGTAACGATCCCGGTGCGCACGTGGCGTTCTGTCTCGGACCCGGCTGGTTCAAGGACTACTCGGACGCCACGACGTTCGGCGAGCCGCTGTTCGGCTCGGCGGCCATCGGTCCGGACTCCTGCTGCAACTACGCGCTCGTCGGTGCTCCTTCCGACGTCCTGGAGGAGCACGGGTACGACGTCACCGAGGTTCCGAGCGTCGACGCCGACTTCCAGGCGTGCGACGAGATGCCGCTCGGCGACGAACGGTTGCAGTGCTGGGCTGAGTTCGATCAGAAGGTCACCGAAGAGGTCGTGCCGTGGGTGCCGATCAACTTCGCTCGCGACGTGTTCGTCGCGGGCGACGCGGTTCGGGGCTTCGACTACGACCAGTTCTCGGGTCAGCCCGACCTCGCGGGGATGTCCCTCGCGGGCGGAGGCAGCGCCTAAGGTCGAAGGAGGGGGGACCGAGCGGGGGCCCCGGCTGGGGCCCCCGCCCCCCTCCCGAGGGATAATCGGGGGCGGTCATGGGGCGTTACCTGATCCGACGGGTGCTCTTCCTCATCCTGGTGCTCTTCATCGTGTCCTTCGTGACGTTCGTGATCTTCTACAAGCTGCCGCCCGGCGACCCGGCGAGGATCGCCGCCGGCCGGCGGACCAGCCCGGACATCATCGCCCAGGCCCGGGAGAACCTCGGGCTCGACAAGCCCTGGTACGTCCAGTACGGACGGTTCGCCAAGGGCCTGGTCCCGTGCTGCGGGATGTTCCTGAACGAGCAGGTGTACTACTCCTACAACAACTTCGTCCCGGTCAAGGAGCAGGTGTTCGACCGCCTGCCGGTCACGATCGTCCTGGCCGTGGGGGCCTCGATCGTATGGGTCCTGATCGGGGTCCCGATCGGGATCATGTCGGCCATCAAGCCGCGGTCCGTCCGGGACCGGGCCGGGATGCTGTTCGCGCTGTTCGGCGTCTCCGCGCCGGTGTTCTGGCTCGGCTACGTGATGCTGTACATCTTCTGGTTCACGCTGGGGTGGTTCCCCGGCAGCTCGCTCCCCGTCGACGAGACCCTGCTGGAGTCCGTGCTCCGCGGCCGGTTCGTCCTGCCCTGGGTCACGCTGTCACTCACGTTCGCGGCGTTCTACGCCCGGATGACCCGCTCGAACCTGATCGAGACCATGAGCGAGGACTACATCCGCACTGCCCGGGCCAAGGGCATGTCCGAGCGTCGGGTGATCTTCAAGCACGGCCTCCGGGCAGCGCTCACACCGGTCGTGACGATGTTCGGGCTCGATCTCGGCATCCTGCTGGGGGGCGCCGTCATCACCGAGCAGGTCTTCAACCTCCCGGGGATGGGGCACTACGTGGTCGATGCCCTGGCGACGAACGACTTCCCCGCGGTGATGGGGGTCACGGTGTTCGCGGCGCTGTTCATCATCGTGGCCAACCTCGTGGTCGACGTGGCCTACGCGTTCCTCGATCCACGGGTGAGGTACACGTAGTGGCGGAGCCGCTCCTCGAGGTCAAGGACCTGACCGTCCACTTCCCGACCGAGGACGGCCTGGTGAAAGCGGTCGACGGCGTGTCGTTCTCGATCGACCGCGGGGAGACCCTCGGCGTGGTGG